>CALMIT010000110.1 GCA_937864255.1 uncultured Saprospiraceae bacterium | reverse complement strand
TAACTTCACTTTTGAAATTATGACATAAAGTTGTCACATTTCTATCGCAAAACAAGGGCATCTTGTATGGTTTTCGGACGCTATTTTTTTAAAAAAATGTCACGAGTATTTTTATTAAAAAACTGATTTTCAAAGATTTGTGCTATTTGCGAATTTTTGGTTAGTATAAATAGCAGACAACTATTTTTTGTTTGAAAATCTCTATTCTTTTCCAAATAAATCCTTCTTTTCTCCCAAAACAGGCTGAGGGCGTGGCGCTTCGTCCAATATCTGGTCAAAAACCCTTGCCTTGAATTTCCAGATTTTATCATCCAGATAGTAGCCGTCAACGTCGCCGTCGGGTACAAACATCAACTCTTGCCCCGGATACGGGCTGCCCATCGGTATCAAATGGTCAAAAAGCACCATGTCCTGATTTTCGTCATAATTGAGCTTGAATTTTGCATCGGAACTGTATTCAAAAACCAGGCGGTTAACGGTCCTCGTTTCACCATTTTCATTTTTTTCAAAAACCGGCGCTCCGAAAACCGGCGTCCCGTTTTTAAAAATCAAGGGTTCGGCCAATTTCCTTTTTGTAAAAAAACGATAAGCGTCATAACCGAAAAGCAGATAAGTTTTGCCCGCCGCCGATTCAAAAGAGCGGATGTTATAATAAAGTTGACCATACCAGTTGGAGGGCTCCAGCAAGGCTGATTCAGGATCCGAAATTTGTTCCGAGCGGTCTATCAGCGGAAACATTTTCAACTGCGGCTCATTCATCTGGATCGAGCCGTAATAGTGGTAGTGATTGATATCGTCATACACCTGCCAGGAAAAAATCCTGAAAGTGCTGTCGGGCGGATACAAAATGCTGACGGTTTTCAGTCGCTGAAAAGGGTAATCAAAAGAATTTTCATTTTTCAGGGCTTTGACCAGAAGCCGGATAAATTTTTGACAGGAAGCAAAACGATTTATCTCGCTCGAATCATTGATCATGGCGTAGCCCAGAATCACCAGCGTGTCTTCCAGAATTTTTATCTCAGAATCTGCAACTGAGTTTTTGAAGGTATCTGTCTCGACCTGCGAAAAAGAGCAGAGCGCGCAGGCGAGAAAAAAAAACAGCAGAAATGATTTCGAAAGCATAAACAATATGAAGTTTTGAAATTGTCTGAAAGCGAATCAGTGAACGCAGTGCAAAAGTACAGGGCAAAACGACACGCTTTTTGAATAATTGTCTGCCAAATTATATTGCAGGTATAAATGTTTTTATTTTAAAAACATACCTTCGCACCATCATCATAAGTATTCCTGCTATTCAAAAAATCCAGTTGTAGAAAGTTTATCTAAACGAACAAACACACCCGACGTGTGCTGTCTTTTTGGTCAAAAACTTTTATCGCACACTACTCAATAAATTTTTTTCAAAACCCAAAATAAACTTTTCACTTTCGTCCCTTTGCGGCGACGTGATGACCAAACTGAATTTACATTTTTTAAATTTTAATTTTTGACACATGAAAAATTTATTTACCCTTTTTTCTGCCTTGTTTTTTACCTCTGTACTTTTTAGTCAGATTACGATCAATTCCAATAATGTCGCCACTATCGGTACCGAGGTGACCCAGGCTACCGACACAATGGTTGCCGGTTCTACGCAGCCTGGCGGCACAGGCAATCAAACCTGGAATTTTACCGGATTGAATGCACATGTTTTGTCCAATCTGAGTTTTGTGGCTGCTTCCGAAGCGCCTTATTATGCTGATTTTCCGAACGCTGATATCGGCGTGGTACAAGATTCGAACTTTATAAGTTTTATTACCAAAGACAACAATTCGATGGAACTGGTAGGTGCGGTTACTGTCGTTACTGACGGCACAGACTCGCTGGTGCTGAAGTTGAAATACACAAATCCGCAAACTTTAATTGAATTTCCGGCTGCTTATGGCGGAAGTTTTGATGACGAATCAGCGCAGTCACTGACCATTGCCGGCGCATTGCTCGGTCTCCAATTTGATTCTGTCGAACTTGCCAACCGCACGGAAAGAAGCACGATTATAGACGCTTTCGGCTCATTGTCCACTCCGCTCGGCACTTTTAGTGTGCTGCGTATGAATACGACATCCATCAGCTACGACACTTCTTCGGTGCTGTTTTTGGGCATTTGGCAGCAGATCGGCGCGTCTATTGATACTTCGACCAGTTATACCTGGTGGACGAATGCCGGCGGGCTGGGTTATCCGCTCGTGACTATGAGCATTGATAATGAAACAAGCACGGTGACTTCCGTGACCTGGTTGCAGGCTACGAGCGTGAGCAACGAAGAAGTGCAGGCAAACAATACGATGAATATTTACCCGAATCCGGCAGCAGATTTTCTGGTGGTGGAAGCTCCCGGTTTCGTTGGCGGTACTATTGAATTGTACGATTTTAATGGCAGGAAAGTGAGCGTGGAAAATGCGGCAGAAAAGACAACTTTGTCGCTTCGGGGACTTGCCAGAGGCGCCTATGTTGCAGTTTTGAAAAATGCGAAAGGCGGTTTGAGCGGATTTCAAAAATTTGAAATTGTGAGATAAAAAAATTTTCCAAACTGCAAAAAGGCCGCCCGGAGGTAATTCCGGGCGGCTTTTTATTAAAAACAAAACCGGAGGGCAGTTGAAATTTCGACACAAAAAAATAAAAACCAGCAGTTTACCAAGCTGTTAAATTTTAATATTAAAAAGCTTTACACTAATTTCGGGCATTCCAATAAATTGCTTTCCATAAAAAATCATCGCATGAACTTTCGTATCCGTTTAGCGCTTCCTTTCAGCATTTTTGCCGGTTTGATTATTGTAACGCTGCTCGTCGGCTGCAAGACCGAACCCAAAACCGAATACAAATACAATGACAACACCGCCCCCATCAGGCTGGCTGCCGAGCCTGCCCGAATCAACCCGATTTTGTCGCGGAGCGGTTATTCGCGGCAAGTGGTGGAGCGCGTCTTTGCGGCGCTCATGGATTATGATCCGGTCACGCTGAAATTGACGCCTTTTTTGGTGGAAAGCGCGCCCGAAATTCAACCTATCAGCGAGGGAAATTTTGCCGGCGGCACCAATTTTATTTTTAAAATCAGGAAAGAAGCCGTGTGGGACGATGGCTCCCCGGTCACTGCCGACGATGTGGATTTTTCTTTCAAACTGCTTTTCACTCCCGGCCTGCCGACTGAAGCCTATCGCCCCTATTTCGAATTTTTTAAAGAGTTTAAAAAAGACCCGGCCGACAACCGGAAATTTACGCTGACGGCTGCCAATCAGTACATTCTCAACGAAGCGGCGGCTGTTTCCATACCGATTTATCCGGCCAAAATCTATGACCCCGAAAACGTACTCGCCGCCTACACGCTCAACCAGTTGAACGTGCCTGACCTCGATAAACTTTATGGTGAAAAAGAGGATTTGAAAAAATTTGCGGAGCAATTCAACAGCCCGAAATTTTCGAGAGAAAAAGAAGGCGTAGTAGGCTGCGGTCCTTATAAATTTGAAAAATGGGAAACCGGACAATACGTCCTGCTGACCAAAAAACAGAACTGGTGGGGCAGCCAAATCACCGAAAGCGCACTTTTTCAGGCAGGGCCTGACACCATTCTTTACAAAATTGTAGCTGATCAAACCGCCGCCATCGCGGCGCTCAAAGATCAGGAAATTGACGCCGCCTCCTCGCTCGATCCAAACGATTTTGCAGAGTTGAAAGCCAATGATTTTGTCACCAAAAACTTTAACCTGCAAACGCCGCTCTCCCCGCAGATATATCTGATGTATCTGAATAATAAAGACCCGAAACTCAACGACAAAAGGACGCGCAAAGCGCTGGCGCACCTGATGAACGTGGATGAATTTATCACGACTCTGTACAATAGTCTGGCCGAGCGGGTAGTGGGGCCGGTGCTGCCGACGGCGGAGTATTACAATAAAAATTTACAGCCCGTCGGTTTTGATTTGCAAAAAGCAAAAGACCTTTTAAAAGAAGCCGGCTGGACAGACAGCGACAACAACGGTGTACTCGACCGCAATGTGGGTGGCAAGCAGGAAGAATTTGAAGTGGAAATTTTGAGTACGGGTTCGAAGGCGTCGCAAAATATGTCGCTTTTTTATCAAAACAGCCTGAAAGCTGCCGGTATAAAAGCCAACGTGGTAACCAAAGAGGGCCGCGAAGCGATGGCTGAAGTGAGAAAAAAGAATTACCAAATCTACCCGGGCGCTATGGGGCTGGATTTGACGTTGGATGATTTCAAACAGCAGTGGCACACGGAAAGCGACCAGCCCAGCGGAGGTAACTACACGGGATTCGGCAGCGCGGCTACCGATAGTCTGATCGAGAGCATTCGTACCACTTTTGACGTGGCAAAAAGAAACGAGTTATACAAAGAATTTCAGGCGATGCTTTATGAAGAGCAGCCCGCGATTTTCCTTTTTGTGCCCCAGGAAAGAATTGCGATTCATAAGCGCTTTGAGGCGACTACAAGTCTGAAACGCCCCGGATTTTTTCCAAACACATTCAAATTGAAAAAAGAAAAGGCAGGGATTTTTTAAAAACAAAAGGTCATTTGCCTTTACCCTGCAATAACACGAGCAGAGTGTAGAACATGATTTTCAAATCAAGCGCGAGCGACATATTTTCGATATAAAGGATGTCAAATTTCAGCCTTTGCAGCATTTGTTGCACATTGCTCGCGTAGCCATATTTGACCTGCCCCCAGGAAGTGATACCCGGCCGCACTTTGAGCAAATGCCTGTAATGCGGCGCTTCCCTGGTTATCAGGTCAATGTAATAACGTCGTTCCGGCCGCGGGCCGACCAGCGACATATCTCCGATCAACACATTCCAGAATTGCGGTAGTTCGTCGAGGCGCCATTTGCGCATTACTTTTCCCCAGGAAGTGACGCGCACGTCGCTCTCGTGCGAAAGTTGCGGCCCGTTTTGTTCGGCGTCCGTAAACATGGAGCGAAATTTATAAATGGTAAAAGGACGCCCGTTTAAACCGATTCTTTCCTGGCGGTAAAGAATGGGGCCGGGTGAAGAAACTCTGACTCTGAAAGCGATGTACGCATACAAAGGCGAGAGCAGGAGGATAAAAATCAAAGACACGACGAGGTCAATGAGGCGTTTGATGATGACCTGCCAGCGGGGCATCAGATCCTGCCTGATTTCAATTAAAACGGCGCCATATACGTGGTTCATTTTTACGTTGCCCAGCATGATGTCGTACATGTCGGGTATGATTTTGACCAAAATCCTGTCGCCAAAATCAAACAACACGTTCAGAATTTCGCGCAAGCGGTTGTGTTCGCTGGTTTCGATGGCGATGATCACTTCTTCTATTCCGTTTTTTTCGATGGCTTCCGAGAGATTTTCAATTTTGCCCAGTTTGGGAAGATATTGCGAAAGCTCATTTTTACTTTTTCCGTTTGAATCTATAAAACCGACAAAATTGTAGCCCAGACCTTTTTCGCCGCTGGTGATTTCCTGAAATAAATCAACGGCATTTTGGTTTCCGCCGATGATCAGGGTGCGGTAAGTGACCAGCCCCGCTTTCAGTCTCCGGCTCGCCCGCGTCAGGATAATCATTCTGACAATAACCGTGATAAAAAAGTGCAGGCAAAAAAGCGTGGCGAAAGAGGAGTAGTAAGTGCGGTAATTGGTGACGACGTCGTCTAATATGAGTGTGAAAAATAAAAATGTAACGCCAAAAAAGCTGAGAAAAAAAGTACGTGTCAGCGTCGCCATCCGCGAGAGGCGGTAGATGTCTTTGTATTTGTCAAAAATCGAATAGAAGAAAATCCAGCCGATGGGAATGAGTACGATGCCATAGAAAAAATTGGTGTCGTCAAATACGGAAGCCGGAGCGGCGTGCTCCAGATTTTTGCGATATACAAAAAAAATAGCCCAGGCAGCAAGTGCCGAGAGGAAGTCGGCAATTTGATAAACAAGTGTGTCAATTCTGCGCTGACGAGTCACGATGAAGGCTGTTGTTTTTTATCAGGCTGTAAATTTAAAAATGGAATTCTTTTTAGAAAGACCAAACCGCGAAACGTTTCAAAAACCTGATTATTTAAGCGGGTGTGTAAGAAAGTGACTTTTGTATGAAAGTTTGCAAAACGCGAAAATATTTTCATCCAAAACAAAAAACCCCGGATGACACATCCGGGGTTTTTGTATAAAAATTTACTGCTCAAGCGGAGCGTCTGAACCGAAAGGAGCAAAGATTTTCTTCATTTTTTCTTCAAATCCTGCGTCTTCCATTTGTCCGGCTACGCGTAGTATTTCGTCCTTCGTACGGTTTGCGAAAGACAACTCTCTTCCAAATTCACTCGAAGGTTCGAGTTGATCGGGGTCAAGCGTCTGTAAAAAGGTCAGTTGCTGCGCCGTCTCATTTGCCAGAATTTCCAATTCCGGCTTTGCCTTATCATAGGCGCCTGCCGACACATACGCATTCAAAAGCAGCATGGTATTGTAGTCATACGGGAAATTCATATTTGGAAATCCTTCGAGGTATTTGTCTATCAGCGCAATTGCTTTGTCTTTTTGATCGGCAGCTATGAAAGCCTCCGCGCCTCTCAAAATGCAAATACGGTGGCTCTGCACGCTCGGCCCGTAACTCCGATCTACGAACAACTCGTATTTGTCAAAATTGCCGAAGGCAAATTTATTCATGATATTATCGTAAAACTTCTCGCGATTCACCCGGCCGTTGCCAATCACGCCGTAACGGCGGTCGCTTTGATTGCGTACCGGCACGATGCGCAGCGAAAGTCCTTCCAACTGCATGTAGTCCTGCAAACCCCACATATTATCTGAGCGGCAGGTCACGGCAAAATAAACCGGACGCTCATAAAAATTGGATGCGATAATATCCAGAATCGCAATATCATCTTTCAGATAGTAGTCCTCTTTGAGGTCTATATCTATTCTTGAAACAATATTGGCAGTATCCGCTTCGCTCACAATGCCTCTTTCCACCATCAGGTTTTTATCAATCGGAATGTAGGCTTTGCGGGTCGGAATGTGGCTTTCTATTTGTCCGCCGGTGCTTCTCAGCGGATGGTCTTCGCCCACGTATTTCAAAATTTGCTCTACGGTCATTTCCCTGTCCTGACCGCTTGGGTTGTAATAAGGTATCTGATTGCGTTTTTTACCTCTGATGGCGTCGGCCGGGATGGTCATTTTGATCGGAGGCGAGTCATTTACTTTTCTGCGCAACTGGTTTATGTACCAATCTACGGCTATCAGACTCAGGTTTACCACGCGCACGTCCGTGCGGATACCTTCCACTTCCT
>CALMIT010000109.1 GCA_937864255.1 uncultured Saprospiraceae bacterium | reverse complement strand
TCAAACCGTTTCAAACACCTCCCCCGCGCCGGCCGGCACTGCCATTACGGCGTCTTTCCCAAAAAAAATAAATTAGGAGGGGTCAAGCCGCACCAGTTTCTAATAATCCGAAGCAGACTTTCCAAAGTGGTTGAAATAATTTTCAAAAACATCGGGCATCCAATACCAACTCGGTCCCATGTCGAAAGTAAAACCATCGGCAATGAACTGTCGCGCCCGCCCGCCGGGAGTTTCGTTTTTTTCCAAAATGGTAACTGCATAGCCTTTTTTGGCAAGCATTGAAGCCGCTGCCAGACCCGCGAAACCCGCCCCGATGACGATGATTTTCTTTGCCAATGTTGATTTGGTTTTGATGGGCGGTGTAACAGTGGTAATATTTTTTTGTTTAAAAATTTTTTAAAATTGATTAAACAAAAAACCCAAAATCGGTATAAATGAAGAATAAAAGCATTGACGCGCGGCTGGCTCGCAAGATTTTAATAGCTTTCGCAAGTAAAATATGCAAATATGAATCGCTCCGCTTTCCAAAACCTGCTCCTGGCGACACTGTTGTTGTTGACTGCCTGTCATACCCGCCGCGCCCTGCCCGTTGATTTGAAAAATCCTGAATTTGCCCGTTTGAAATACCGGCTCGTGCAGGAAACTGAGGCAAAACTGATCGGCACGGATTCGAGTAAAATGGCCAACGGCTCCATTGAAATGGACTTGATTTTCAACCCGAAAGGTGTGATGAGCCAGGGCGAACTGATTATCGAAATTTTGTGCGAGCGCGTAGCTGTCAGGCAGCACCAGGGCGGGCAGCCCTTTGATTTTGAGGCGACCCGGGCTTCCGGGAATCAAGCGCTTGCGCCGGTTTTAAATGCAAAAATGGAACTGCTGCTGACGCGTTTTGGCGAGGTGAAGAATTTTACGGGCATTGATGAAGCATTTAAAAAAGCGGACGACAACGTCCTGGACAGCTTGAAAACACTTCTGGAAAGCCGCATCAATAACCGCGCAATGGCTGATATTTTTAAACAATTATTCGGTTACCTGACTTACAAACCGATGGAAGCCGGCGACACCTGGAGCCGGAAAATCAGTAATGCCGGGCGCAAGCGTGAATATGTTTTCAAATTGGAAAAAAGAGAAAAAGACCGCACGAAAATCGCCATGACCGCTGATATTTCAGCCTCGGCGGCTCCCAGGTACATCAATCTCGGCGCGATAAAAATCAAATCAAAGCTGAAGGGGGCCGGGACGTGTCAGCTCGAGCTCGACCCTTACTGCTGGATCCGATCGTACGAAATACAGTCGGCTACGGAGAGCACCGTGCGTTTCAAGCCGCAGAAAAAAGCGCGCAGCATCGAGATTCCGATGCAGGTGCACAACACGCTTCGCTTCAACAGGATTCAATAAAATATGACCAGAACTTCTTTTTTCCTGCTATCAATGCTGGCTGTTTTGGTCACGGGCGTGCTGATTTGGATGCGGCCACAGCAGTCTTTCCCGGCTTTTCAGAAGCAATTTGAGCGTCGTTGGGAGGCGTATTTTTCAGACGAGCGCCACCGTTATTTTGTCCCCGAAGTTGATCAGATTTCGACGGATTTGACTTTTTGTTTTGAACAACAAAAAATGCTGGCAGCCACCGACAGTGCCGGTTTTTCAAAAGAATACAGGTCGGTTGAAAATAAAATCAGCGCTAAAATTGAGTGGTTGAAAAGTTGGGCCGGCGATCCGAAGCGCTATCATTTGCTGCCTGGATTCCGCGCTTGCGCCGGTTTGCCGGAGCATGATGCCGGTAAAAAAGCGGACACACTGCTGGCTTACGGCTGCCGGATTTTTGACGCTGGAAAACTTGTTTTTAAAATAAAAAGTGAAGCGCAACTTAACACCGCACTAGAGCAACAAACGGCGTTTTTTCGTTTTTTGAAAAGTGAATTTCCGACCACTCTGCGGGGTACGCCCGCCGAAAAGCAAAAGCGCCTCCAAAATCTGGAAGCGCTTTTGCTGGATGTGAAAGATTTTATCGCCTTTTTAAATAGTCAGAAACTAAAAACGGGATAATCTTTTTATAAATCTTTGACCGAATTGCGGTCGGTGATGATGTCTTTCAATTCTTTCAAAAAAGCGTATTGATGCGGCATCATTTTTTTCACCGCCTCTTTTACCGCCACGAAAGTCCCTTTTTCCACCTCGGGCAGCAACTCTTCGATTTTATCTTTTACAAAATGGAAATCTTCCTTCAGCATGTTTTTTAGAGAAGGAATGTCATGCCAGTCGCCTTCCACGGCGTAAGCCTGCTCTTTTGCGCCGTCTTCTTTTTCCACCGGATCGAGTTCGATGAGGCTGTCTTTTTGAAAAAGCTGTCGGTTTTGATCGTCCGCGATTTTTCCTTGCGGAATGTGTAATTCAGCGCCTTCCTCGCGGCTGAGCAAAAACACTTCCAGCCCTTTTTCGCGAATGCGATAAACTATCAGGTTTATTTTTTCACCAATATTCATTCCTTTCGTTTTTGTATTTAAAAGGTGAAACAGTGTTTCTAATAAAAGGTTCTCAAAAAAGTAATGCGGCGGCAAGGTAAAAAACGATTTGAATAATACAAACGATTAGGGCGCTCCGGCTTGTGTGCGTTTTTAAATTTTATGCAGCATAAAAAAGCCCGCCAATTTTTGTCAGCGGGCTTTTTTTATCAATACGCGTTGCAAATGTTTTTACATATTTGCAATAATCTCGTCGCCAAATTCGGAACATTTCAGCAGCGTTGCGCCTTTCATCAGGCGGTGAAAATCATACGTCACGCGCTTGTTGCGAATGGCGCGCTCCATTCCTTTGGTTATCAACTTAGCCGCCTTCGTCCAGCCCATAAATTCAAACATCATCACGCCCGAAAGAATCACCGAAGAAGGATTCACTTTATCCTGACCGGCGTATTTTGGCGCGGTGCCGTGCGTAGCTTCAAAAATAGCGTGTCCGGTTTCGTAGTTTATATTAGCGCCCGGCGCGATTCCGATGCCTCCCACCTGCGCAGCCAGTGCGTCGGAGATGTAGTCGCCGTTCAAATTCAAAGTAGCAATCGCCGAATATTCTGCCGGACGCAGCAAAATCTGCTGCAGGAATGCGTCAGCAATCACGTCTTTCACGATCAACTTGCCCGCAGCGATGGCTTCGTTTTGTGCTTTATTGGCGGCATCCGTGCCTTTCTCTTCAGCGATGTGGACGTATTGTGCCCAGGTAAATACCTGGTCGCCAAATTCACGCTCCGCCACCCCATAGCCCCAGTCTTTGAATTTGCCCTCGGTAAATTTCATGATGTTGCCTTTGTGCACCAAAGTGAGCGAAGGCAGTTTGTGTTCCAAAGCGTAGCGGATAGCCGAACGCACGAGGCGCTCCGTGCCTTCCACAGACACCGGCTTGATGCCGAAAGAAGAAGTTTTCGGGAAGCGGATTTTTTTGACGCCCATTTCATTTTGTAAAAAATGGAGCATTTTTTCGGCTTCCGGCGTACCGTTGAGGTACTCGATTCCGGCGTAAATATCTTCCGTGTTTTCTCTGAAAATGATCATGTTGACCAGATTAGGCTCTTTCACCGGGGAGGGAACGCCTCTGAACCAGCGCACCGGACGCACGCAGGCGTACAGGTCAAGTTCCTGGCGCAGCGCCACATTCAAAGAGCGGATACCACCGCCCACCGGCGTAGTCAGCGGTCCTTTGATGGCCACGAGGTGGTCGCGGATGATGTCCAAAGTTTCCTGCGGCAGCCAACTGCCGGTTTTGTTAAAAGCTTTCTCGCCGGCCAGCACTTCTTTCCACACGATTTTTTTCTTTCCGCCGAATGCTTTTTCCACCGCGGCGTCAAATACTTTCACGGAAGCCGCCCAGATATCGGCGCCCGTGCCGTCGCCTTCGATGAAGGGAATGATCGGATCGTTGGGAACTTTTAATTTTCCTTTCCGAATCGTTACTTTTGTTCCGGTCATATTTTTATTTATTTTTTATGAAAAAATGCGTTTTGACTTTAAAAAGCGGCGCAAAGGTAGGTTTTATAAAGAATAACCAAAATTGAAAATCACTAAAAAGCCATTGATTTTGCTCACAATTTTCACTGTCAAAAAAACAGGTTTTATCAACCTGTCTGCTTTCATTTTTTTTATCGGCATCCAATTGTTTGCCTGCCATCCGCCCAAAAAATCAGCGGACTCAAATGCGGCTTCAAGCTGCAAAACTTCGGGCGTGGTGAAAGACTTCACCGGGCTGGACGGCTGCAAATTTTTAATCCTTTTGCCCGACGGCAAAAAACTGCTGCCCGGCAAATTGCCCGAGGCCGGTTTTGAATTTTACGACGGTCAAAAAATCAATTTTGATTATCGCGAAATGAAAGATTACGGCATGACCATCTGCATGGCCGAAGATATGATTGTGGAAATCACCTGTATTGAAGAGCCGGGCGCGCCGAAAAAGCCCGCCTGCACCGATACCGACACGCCCGAAAAAGTAGACTGGATGCTGTCAATTATTAAAAAAGAAAAGCCGTACCGGATTTTAAAATACCAGGACAACGACAAGTGGTTTTACTATTTTCAGGGCAGCCCGAACAGCTTTTTTTACGACTGCAAAGGCGAATTAATTTGCACCGTGCCCGGAAAAATGATGAACGATTGCTTCCAAACCGTACAATTGCTCGGCGCCGGCAAAATCGTCTGGCAAGGAGAGGAGAATAGGGAGTGACGAATAACGAATGTGGAATGATGAATTTTGAATGAAGAATGTAGATTGACGAGTTTATAAACAACTTTGAATGCAAAATCCATTTTTAGATCCCTCGGGCGAAGACTTGAACGCTGACGAGAGAAATATAGAAAAGACTTTACGCCCGAAAGAACTGGACGATTTTGCGGGGCAACCCAAAATCGTGGACAACCTGGGCGTATTTATCGCCGCTGCCCGCCAGCGCGGCGAAGCGCTGGATCACGTCTTGCTGCACGGCCCGCCGGGACTCGGCAAAACGACCCTTTCCTACATCATCGCCAATGAATTGAACGCCAATTTGAAAATGTCGTCAGGCCCCGTACTCGAAAAACCGGGCGACCTCGCCGGCCTGCTCACTAACCTGGACGAGGGCGACGTACTTTTCATTGACGAAATACACCGGCTCAACAATGTGGTGGAAGAATACCTGTATTCCGCTATGGAAGATTACCGCATTGACATCATGATAGACAGTGGCCCGAACGCCCGCAGCATCCAGATTTCACTCAATCCCTTCACGCTCATCGGCGCTACTACTCGGATGGGACTGCTGACCGCCCCGATGCGCGCGCGCTTCGGTATCACCTGCCACCTGGATTATTACGATGTGAAAACATTGATGGGCATCATCAAGCGCTCCGCTAAAATCCTGCAAATACATATCACGAAAGAAGGGGCGCACAAAATCGCCCGCCGCAGCCGCGGCACGCCGCGTATTGCCAACGCGCTTTTGCGCCGGGTGCGCGATTTTGCGCAGATAAAAGGCGACGGCAGCATCGGGATTGAAATCGCTAAATATGGACTCGAAGCGCTCAACGTGGACGAGAGCGGCCTGGACGAAATGGACAACCGCATTTTGAATACCATTATTCACAAATTCAAGGGAGGGCCGGTCGGCATTAGCACCATCGCCACCGCGGTGGGTGAAGAAGCCGGCACGATAGAAGAAGTACACGAGCCTTTTTTGCTCATGGAAGGTTATCTGCAACGCACGCCCCGCGGTCGCGAAGCCACCGAAAAGTCATACCGCCATCTCGGACTGACGCCGCCCGGCTTGCGCGGGTCTTTATTTGATTTGGAAGTAGAATGAGGGAAAAGGATTTTTTGATGCCGGGATTTTTAGATTGTAAAAAATGCAGTCTAAAAATCTCAAATCTTATTATCTCAAATCTCAAAATCCACCTCCACCGCCCCTTCAAAAACCAAAGCGGCGGGGCCGCAAAGCCAGATATTAAAGAAAAATTTTCCATTGGTGGCAAACTTGACCAGCAAGTCGCCGCCTTTCGAGTGAATGGGAATTTCGTAGTGCGTCTGTCCGGCATTTTTTAAAGAATAAGCGATGGCGGCAGCCGTGACGCCGGTGCCGCAGGACAGCGTTTCGTTTTCCACGCCGCGCTCGTAGGTCGCTACTTTTATTGCGTTTTTACAATCTTCCACAAAATTTACATTGATGCCCGCCGCGCCAAATTTTTCCTGATAGCGTATTTTTGCGCCGGCTTCGTTGACTGATATTTTGTCGGTGCTTTTTACAAAAGTGACATAATGGGGCGAGCCGGTATTGAGTATAAAATGGTCGGAATTAACTTCCACTTTTTCCACGTCCGACATTTTTAATTCGACCCAATTGCCCGGTTTTACTATCGCCTCGTGCGGGCCGTCTATGGCCAAAAAACGCGTCCGGGAGTCTATCACCCCCAGTTTTTTGGCGAAAGCCGCGATGCAACGCCCGCCATTGCCGCACATCGTACTTTCATTGCCGTCGGCGTTGAAGTACACCATTTCAAAATCAAAATCGGGGTGGTTTTGCAGCAAAATCAACCCGTCGGCGCCGATGCCGAAATGCCGGTCGCAGAGCGCACGGATGGCTTCCGTGTCTTCTTTTTTCAAAAAAATCTCCTCCCGCTGATCCACGAGAATAAAATCATTGCCCGTACCCTGGTATTTGTAAAATGGAATTTTCATTTTTTCGGAATTGAAATGGTGTCATTTTTAAAAGTGTCGGTCGAATCCTGTTTTTCTTCCGCATTGGTCGGAAATGGCGCTTTTAAAGTCCAATGCCGGTAAGCCATCAGCGCAATAAAAAAGAGAATAATAGCGAGCGAAATAAAAGAAAATTTCCAGCCCCAGATGTTGCCGATATATTCGGATTCCTCTTCGTTTTCGGCCGGCTGGTTTTTTTCTTTTTCCATTTTCTTAAAGTTTTTGAATTAATCGCCCGTTTGGCAACACTACGCGTTGTTTATTGTCCGTTCTAAAGCGCCCCTCACAACCAAAATAAAATGCGGCGGTTGTTAAAAATATCCGGTTAAAATTTTCGCCGGGGGGGGCTTCTTTTTTCAGGATTATTTACTTTGCTGAGGCGAAATTGAAAAAATTGCTTTAATACCGAAACTGCTGCCGCCGAAAAAAGATTTTTAGAAATACTTTCTCGTCCGGACAGCCCGGATTTCAAACCTTTTGAACTATATCTTTTAAACCCGACTTTTTTATGAAAAACATTGGTATTATCACCTTGTCCTCCCTTTTTAGCGCAGCACTGGCCATTTTTGTGTACAGAATGACTGACGAACCACAAAAAATTTTCATTAAAGAAGTTTTGCCGGCCAAATACGCCAGTTATGAAAATTCAGGCGATTGGGTCACGGCTTCTCCGCTGCCGCCGGCTTCCGGCTTTGCGCCTACCGATTTTATCAGCGCTGCCGAAGCGGTAACGCCCGCGGTAGTCAACATAAAAGCTTCGCAGCCGGGCGATTATTTTTGGGGCGGACAGGGCGGTTATGGCGCTTCAACAGGTTCGGGGGTAATCATTTCGCCGGAAGGCTTAATCGTTACAAACCGGCACGTCATTGAAGACGGCAACAAAATAGAAGTGACGCTGAGCGACAAGCGCGAATTTGAAGCCGAAATAGTCGGCAATGATCCTTCCACTGATCTTGCACTTTTAAAAATAAAAGCTAAAAATCTGCCCAGCATCAAATTTGGTAATTCTGACAATGTGCGCGTAGGCGAGTGGGTGCTGGCCGTCGGCAATCCTTTCAATCTCGAATCTACCGTGACGGCGGGCATCGTGAGCGCCAAAGGCAGAAACATTGATATTTTAGAAGATCAGTACAGCATCGAATCATTTATACAAACCGACGCGGCTGTAAATCCTGGCAACAGCGGCGGCGCTTTGGTCAACACTTCGGGCGAGTTAATCGGCATCAACACAGCTATCATCACCCGCTCCGGCAGGTATGAGGGGTATTCTTTTGCAGTGCCTTCCAATCTCGTTCAAAAAATTATCAGCGATA
>CALMIT010000108.1 GCA_937864255.1 uncultured Saprospiraceae bacterium | reverse complement strand
CAGCCGGTACGGTCGTGTTTGCAACAGGATTGAAAATTCTTGTTTGCCAAAAAAATTGATTTGAAATTGCCGCCCGCCGCGACTCAAAAAATGGCACAGCGCAAACAACTGTGCATTCAGCGCAAAATCGCCCGTATCCCAATTTATGCGCAATCTTTTTATATCCACGGCGCGCAACATATTTTTCAGGAGTCTCCACATCTGACCGGGCGAAAGAGCAGATTTTGCTTTTTTAGCTTTTTTCTTTTCCGGGCTTTTTGGCTGTTTTGTTTTTTCAGTCCACTCTTTTTCAAAAAAGAAAATACTGAAAAACCAACGCCAGCGATTTGCTGCCGGCACGCCCCTGATGCCGAAAATGCCTTTCCATTTTACACTAAAAATATCCCGACGGGTGTCCACTTCCACTTCCAGCGGCAGTACGAGCAGCGTGAAGAGTAAAAGTAGCGGTATGGCAATCAGCCAAAGCATGGATTTCAAATTTTCGAGTGCAATTTAAGCGGAAGAAAAGCGGGAAGAAGTGACTGGCGTAAGTCGGAAAGGTGAGTTTGATCAGGGAAGTCAGATACGAGACGACTATCACGCAGGCACTAATCAAGTGCGCTGTCTTTACAGTTGTTGGCCTTTTACCAAAATAGCCGAACGAATGGAAGCTTCTTTCAAATGCAAAAATTGCTTCCGCTCTTCGTCCTGCATAAAACGGGCAAAGTCCGACTCATTTTCAAAAGTAACCAGATGCACCTCGTAAGGCATCTCGATGCTGCTTTCGACAATCGAATTTGGATCGGGACGAAGGCGCAGCAGCAAACGCCCGCCATATTTTGAAATGAGCGGAATAGCAACGGATTCAAATTGGTCAAAAACCGCTTCCTGTCCGGGGCGGATGTAGATGAGTTGCGTTATAAAAATCATGGCAGATTGGACTTTTATGATTCGCCGTCCGGCGACTTTTTTTCATAATGCAATTGTACCAGCCCGCTGGAAAATTGCTTGCTGCCGATCAGGGTCAATTGGTGTTCCGGCGTGCCTCCTTTAAACAAGCGAATGCCGTCTCCCAAAATGTACGGAATAACCGAAACGATATAAATATCAACGAGATTTTCGCGCATCAGGGCTTGAATGATTTCCGCACCGCCGTCGCAATAAATATTTTTTCCCGGCTTGCTTTTCAGTTCTCTGACCAAAGCGCCCGGATCGCCCTGATAAAAAGTGACGCCGTGTTCGTTTTCCCGCGCCGAGCGCGTGACGACGTAACAGTCAAAATCTTTCGCCTGCGGAAAATTTCCCACCATGCCGACTACCACCTCGTAAGTTTTGCGACCGACGATATATGTATCTATTGTCGGCGAAAAAGTGCTATAACCATAGTCCTCACCCTCCTGATCCACCACATTCAAAAAACTGATGTCATTGTCGTGTTTGGCAATGTATCCGTCAAGACTCATGGCGATATAGAGGGCGACTTTTCTGTTCGACATCATTTATGTTTTTGAAATTTTTGAGCCGCTGGTTCGCTTTATAGTAATTTAAATTCCAAAAATCACTCCCGCAGTTTTCCGTAAAAAAGGCTGACTTTTGAATTAAACGGATTGTCGGAGGAACGGCGGAAGGTAACGACCTGTCCGGTGTGCCACAAAGCATCGGCAATCGGCCCATTGATCAGGTTCCAAAAAGGCGCTTCTCTTTTATCTTCTCCGTTTTGAAACACTACTTTCAGGTTCTCCAAATTCGCACCCGATTGTTTGAGCTTTTCGCTGGCTGTTTGCAGGTTGTCCAGAATCATTTTTCTTTTTTCTTCAAAAGTGAGGGACGATTTTTCTTCCCCGCTGCTCATATTGACCTGGTTTTGAGTGGCATTCAAAATAATGGTGGAAAGTCCGAGAATATGGTCAATCGTCTCCTCGCTGCTCCGTGCGGCGTCCGTGGGGCGATAGGCGAGGTCAACGGGGCGCAATCCCTCGGTAGCCCAATAAAATCGAAAGCCCAACCCGTCTATCATGCGCGCGGCCACATTTTCGGCAGTGAAATTTTCGGGGTAAGCGGGTATTTCGCGATATGGGAGTTCCTTACTTGCTTCTGCCATTGCCATACTGATTTGGACTTGTGAAAAAAGCGGGTTGAAAAATAAAAGGGCAAGAATAGAAAAGTAAAACTTCATCATGTGCAGGTTTTTTGACAAAGATAAAAAAGGTGATTGCCCGTACACCACCGTCGCGGTTAAGCCTTTCTTAAAAATGAGGTTATATTTTGAAAACGGCTTACTTCTTACCTTTTTTCAGTTCTTTTAATATTTTCTTTTCAGAGGTCTCGATTTTTCTTTGCACTTTTTTCACATCCTCTTCAGCAGGCAGCGTTTCGGGTCTCACACCTCTTTTTAAAAGCATTTTTCGCACTTCTTCATTATTGTCAACGTGCTCTTTGGTGATAGCCGAATCACCGGTCAAATCCTTTTCAACTACATTATGGCTGGTTAGTTCTGTTGCGAAATCTTTCGCTTTTATTAATAAAGTAGGCAAAAAATCCGCAAGCGCCCTTCCTGTAGGTACTCCCAATTTGATTTTCATAGCCTGAGTTGTCTTTCCGCCAAACAACGCCTTGTCCCCTTCCGATCGAATCAAAGCAAAACTCTGGTTGTCTACTCCGCGCTCATATATTATCCCGGAAAGTTTCTTTTCTGATTTTGAAAGCTTTTCCCTTGCATTCACCCTATCTATGTCGAGTAATCTCCGTTCAATTAATTCCTGCTTTCTGGTTTGAACAGCAAAATAAGTTTGTGCAAATGCTATTTCGGGTTTTGAAGAATCACCATTTTGACCGATAAGAAAGCAAGCATACCTCGTCAATAGAATATCCTGTACTTCTCTTTGTCCGCCTTTGCCTATTTCTATCATTTTGGTGACGCCAACGAAATGATTGGAAACTTCTTCACCAGAGTTTTCGCATGATTTTACAGCCTTTTGAACGATGTTTAAAAAATTGCGCCAATCCCGGTAACCCAAAATTTCTTGCAGTTCCCGACCACTCCAACATTCAAGGCCTTCCAAGTTATGACAAGCATTTTCAAATTTTTTGAATAATTCGGCAATTAGTTCTCTTTTCATATTTTTAGATTTTAGTTTATTATTTGTAAAATGAAATTTGAAGTTTTTACCCGGGTGTTTCCGTTTTCGATTCAATTTTAATAATTATTTCTAAAAAACCGATTTAACGTCCTTGAAAAAATTTGACCCGGTTATCCATTATAATTTTGGTTTCAAGCCTGCGATTCCAAAAACGATTTCCAAAATTTTAATAACATCGCCATGAAAAATCTCCCTTTTTTCAAAATCACATTCCTGCTGGTTTTACCTTTTTATATAAATGCGCAAAGCACCCAAAAACCTGTGTTGCACGCCAAAAACTGGCTGGCTATCACGGGCAAACCGCTGGCGGCAACGGCCGGCGCGCAGATATTTGAGCGCGGTGGAAATGCCGTGGACGCTGCCTGCTCTATGTTGGCTGCGACAAGCACCATGTGGGATGTGCTGAGTTGGGGCGGCGAAACCCAGGCGCTGATTTACAATCCGCACACCGGAAAAGTCATCGGCATCAATGCGCTTGGCGTAGCGCCGACGGGAGCGACGGCAGATTTTTTTCTTGAAAAAGGCATGCAATATCCGCCCGAATTCGGACCGTTGGCGGCGGTAACGCCCGGCACGCCCGGCGGCTTGCTCACCATGTTGGCAGAATACGGCACGATGAGTTTGAAAGAAGTGCTGCAACCTGCGATGCAACTGGCAGCCGGCTATCCGATAGAAGCGCAAACCGCCAACGCCATCGAGCGAAACAAAGAAAAAATCAAATCCTGGAAATATTCAAAAGCTGTTTTTCTGACCCACGCGAAGGCAGAGCGGGAAGCGCCCCACGCCGGCGAAATTTTCAAACAAACCGACCTTTTAAATACCCTGCAAAAAATGGTGGATGCAGAACAGGCGGCACTCAAAAAAGGAAAATCGAGAAAAGAAGCGATTTACGCGGCTTACGAGCGATTTTACAAAGGCGACATCGCCGATGAGTTTGTGCGCGGCGTGCAGGAAGAAGGTGGTTTGATTACCAAACAAGACCTGGCGAATTGGAAAGTGATGATCGAGGAGCCGATTTTTGTCAATTACAAAGGCATCGAAGTGTACAAACTGACGCATTGGGTGCAAAGCCCGGTCATGCTTCAGGCGCTCAATATGATGGAACAACTGGATTTCGGCTGCATGCAATACAACACTGCCAAATACCTGCACACGCTTTATCAAGTGATGAATTTGTGTTTTGCCGACCGCGATTTTTATTACGGCGATCCGTATTTTTTGCCGGAAGAACCGATAAAAGGTTTGCTTTCAAAAGATTACGCCAAAGAGCGCATGAAGCAAATCAACCCCGACAAAAACGATCCGAAAATCAAACCCGGCGACCCCTACCCTTTTGAAGGCAAAGTGAATCCTTTTTTGGACTTGCTGGAGAAATGGAACGGCGGTATGTCGCAAGCCGAGCCTTTGCGTTTTGACGAAAATTCCGGGTTTCCGGAAGATGCATCTTTTTACGCGGGCACTACTTCCATACAGGCGGCGGATAAAGAAGGCTGGGTAGTGTCAGTGACGCCGAGCGGCGGCTGGATTCCTGCCGTCATCGCCGGCAAAACGGGCATAGGACTGAGTCAGCGCATGCAAAGTTTTGTTTTGAAAAAAGAAGAAAATCCTTTCAATGTCGTGGAGCCGGGCAAGCGCCCCCGCGCCACCCTCACGCCAACCCTGGCCCTCAAAAACGGCAAACCTTATCTCTCTTTTGCGGTGCAGGGCGGCGACAGTCAGGATCAAAATCTGCTGCAATTTTTTCTCAACGTGGTCGAATTTGGTATGAATGTGCAGGAAGCGGCGGAAGCGCCCAATATGAATTCCTTCCAGATGCGCGGTTCATTCGGCAATCACGAAACGCGCCCCGGCGTCATGCTGATTCAAAATGCCACGCCTCCGTGGACGCGGCAGCAATTGCGCAAAATGGGCTACACCCTCGAAACAGACGACCGGACTTCGGGACCAATTAATGCCATCTATTTCGACTGGGAAAACGGGACAATGTGGGGCGGCTCCAGCAATCACGGCGAGGATTACGGGATTGGGTGGTGAGCTTTTTTTAAAAAGTAAAATCAAAATTGCTCCAAATCAAAGTTTGGAAGTTTCTGAAAAATTGAATCGTTGCTAAATAATGTGGCATCGTATAAAGTCGCTGTTGCGGCTATAATTGCATCGGGTAATTTTAGTTTGAAATTTTTTCGCACTTGAATTATTTGTTCCAAATAAACCGAATTTGAAGATTCCAAACTCACAACTTCTATTCTGTTTTTAAATTTTTTAAATAATTCAATATCAGCCTTTGAGAGATCAGGAAATGAAAGAAATTCAATTTCAACTATTATGGGTATTCCAACCCAGGTAGCATTTTTTAAAAGCAAGAGCAAATTCGGATGACCCTGAAGAAGTGCAATTACAGCATTTGTATCGAGCAAAAATCTACCATTCATTTCGTAAAGTGCGCTGTTGAGAAACGGCATCACCTTTCCATTTCAGTTTTCCCGAAAGGTCGGAGAAGTCATATTCTTTGATAGTTTTCAAATCATCGTTTACCTGTGAAAGCAGAGGCTGTTCTATTATCACATAATCAAGCGTACGGAGAAATTGCAATAATGCGCCAAAACGACTTTCTTCTATTTTTAAAACTATACGCTTCATTTTTTTGAATTTGACAAAACAAATATACGGTTTAAAGTACTCAAAAACGCTATGTTTACTTTAATCGTTCAGTGCTTCATTTATCCGTTTTTTCAAAGCCGGCAAAACATCTGCTTCAAACCAGCTATTCTTTTTCATCCAGATATTGTTGCGCGGCGAAGGATGTGGCAAGGGAAAATACCTGGGGAGATAGTCCCAAAAAGCAGCGACCGTAGCGGTCAGGTTTCCTTTGACTGCATCGCCGAGGTAATATTGCTGCGCATATTGCACGATGAGCAGGGTCAGTTTTACATCCGGCATTTTTTCCAGAAGCTGCCCGTGCCACTGTGGGGCGCATTCGGGGCGCGGCGGAAGGTCGCCTGATTTGCCGGTTCCCGGGTAACAAAAACCCATCGGCATCAGTGCGATTTTTGCAGGATTGTAAAAAGTGGCTTTGTCCACGTCGAGCCAGCGCCGCAAATTATCGCCGCTTGCATCAGCCCAGGGAATGCCGCTCTCGTGTACGCGCCTGCCCGGCGCCTGACCGATTATTAAAATTTTACTTTTTTCGCCCGCCGCCATCACCGGCCGGCAACCGTGCGGAAGATGCGCCCGACAAATAGTACATCCGCGAATTTGTTGTAAAAGATCATTCATAAAACCTCGACAGCCCGCTTATTCAATCACAAACAGTTCGGAAAAAACCGGAACATTTTCTTTCGACAAAAACATCAAGGAATAAATGCCAGCGGGCAAATGAGCCGTCCGCACTTCCAAATTTTGTGATTTATCCAAATTGATTTTTTTGCTCAAAACTTTCCTGCCCGAAAAATCAAACACATCATACCGTTCAAAATGCTGCGAAGGATTGACCAAACGCACATTCAAATTTATGCCGCTCACGAGCGGATTGGGGAAAAAAGCAGGTTTTTCAAAATTTTTCAAATCGTTTGAACTGCTCAAATTGCAGTCTGCCGGCTGAATGCCGTGTTGTTGAAAACGGTAATCGAAATCCTGCAAAGTCGGCGGCGAGATCTGCTCTATGATGCTTTTGGTCGAATCAATCACGTAAAAAGTAGGAAAAGCGAGAATCTGGTACAAATTCACCACGCTGTTGCCGCCGCCGTTCAGACCGCTGACTGACGGGTATTGAATCTGGTACTGAGCGTCGTAAGCCTGCACCTCCGCATCGCTGTCATTATAATCAATGGCAATAAAAATGACATCGCCAGTATTGCAGCCGTATTTTTCATAAGCCAAGTTGACCTGTGGACTATAATACTGACAAGGACCGCAGGTAGTGTAGAAAAAATCCAAAACCACCACTTTGCCGGCTTCGAGGTAATCGTAAAGCCGGTGCGTTTCGCCGTGTGTATCG
>CALMIT010000107.1 GCA_937864255.1 uncultured Saprospiraceae bacterium | reverse complement strand
TCCCAAAAGAAAAAAAAACCCCGCCAACACAGCCCGTCCCGCCGCCGGGCTGCGGGGTGATGGCAGGTGTTTAAAAAATCCCTGCCGTTACCGGCGTCCGCGGGCCGGTGCAACCATTTACAGCGCATTCAACATAATAAGTCGTGCTCGACGAAAGGGAAGGTGTAACAAATGAAGAGCCGCTTCCTACTGCTGTTCCTCCGCTACTTGCCGTGTACCAATA
The DNA here is from genome assembly GCA_937864255.1 of uncultured Saprospiraceae bacterium. GTDB lineage: Bacteria > Bacteroidota > Bacteroidia > Chitinophagales > Saprospiraceae > JAGQWW01. Next base: position 827 of record CALMIT010000107.1, on the reverse strand, counting down.
CAAGGCGCCCCCGGTACATCCGCTGGCACTAAGCGTGACCGATCCCGTGCCACAGCGCTCGGCGCCCGTGCCATTTGGCGCGGAAGGAATTGCATTTAAAACCGCACTAACCGAACCGGAATAAAGATAGCTGCTACAGCCATTTCGTTTGACTCCCCTTCTGTAATAGCGCGTAGCATTGATAGCCGGTGGATTATACGTCTGTGAAGTAGCGCCGCTGATGTCTGTCCAGACGCTGTTGTCCGTGCTGATTTGCCATTGATACTGCAAGGTGCCGGAGCCGCCGGAGGGCGCGCTCGCTTCTGTCAGCAAAGCCGGATCAAGCGAAGAGCCGCAGCCCGACTGGTCTGAACCGATACTTCCTGCCGAAGTCACATTGGCGCAAGTGCTGCATAAGGCAACATTGCCATTAAAAGGATAAAAGTGAATTTCACCCAAACCCAGACTCATTGTTTTTGCAATAATATTGCCGTCAATATCGCCCGTGCCTGTTTTGATAAAATTGTGGTTCGGTGCAAAAATTGTCCCTATGACCAAACTGGCCGAATTAACCGTCAGATTGTAAGTAGCCGATCCTGCAAAATTCCAGAGGATATAAGCGCCGTGCGAGGAGCCGCTAATCCCCGGCATATTAGAGTTATTCCAGACAAAATTTCCGGTGAGCGGTACTGAAATAACCAGCAATTTGGTACTTGAGGGAAAACCAGTTCCGGAAAACTTAAATTCAGTAATATTATTCAAACTTGCCGTAGTCAAATCAAGATGATTGACGCCGGTAGCCAGAGAAGTTATTTGCACATTTTGCGGAGAAGTCACATTATTTCCTG
>CALMIT010000106.1 GCA_937864255.1 uncultured Saprospiraceae bacterium | reverse complement strand
ATAACCAGGGCGGACCACAGGGAACGGTAAGCCAGTTTTGGTCGTATCGCTGGATTTTTCAACTCATGGCAGCCAACGGCTACATCGTCGTAGCGCCCAACCGCCGCGGACTGCCTTCCTTCGGGCAGGAGTGGAATGACGAAATCAGCGGCGACTGGGGCGGTCAGCCGATGCAGGATTACCTGAGCGCCATTGACGACGCATCGAAAGAATCTTACGTGGACAAAGACAAACTGGGCGCGGTGGGCGCGAGCTACGGCGGCTACTCCGTCTATTGGCTGGCGGGCAATCACAACAAGCGCTTCAAATCTTTCGTCTCCCACGCCGGATTGTTCAACCTCGAAAGCTGGTACGGCACGACCGAAGAGATGTTTTTTGCCAACCACGACATCGGCGGCGCTTACTGGGATCCAAAATTGAAAGAGGAATATTTGAAAAACTCGCCGCACAATTTTGTCCAAAACTGGGACACGCCGATCCTCGTCATCCACGGTGAAAAAGATTTTCGCGTGCCCATCGGCGAGGGGATGCAGGCTTTCCAGGCGGCGCAGTTGAAAGGCATTCAGAGCAAATTTTTATACTTCCCCGACGAGGGGCACTGGGTTTTGAAACCACAAAACGGACTGCTCTGGCACCGCGAATTTTTCAATTGGCTGGATAAGACGCTCAAAAATGATGGTGTAGTGAAGCCTTAGTTGGTCTTTGGGGGGTGGTCTTTGGAAATAAGGGAGACTACCCTATCATTTGCTTTGATTAACTATTGCTTTGGGCAATATAGTTGATTTCAGTCCTTCACCTTTTTGGGTATCAGACTGGGTGTTATTCAGCTTATATCAGTGACGGACGTAATATCTTTCTGTTAAGGTTGTTGGCATCGGTAATTTTGCTTTTTCTATTGGTAATTTTTTTTCAAATACTCGTCTTTTTTATTCATACGCTTATGATATAATTCCATAAGGGTATTTATTTCTTCATCAGATAGATTATATTTCATCACACTTTCAGGTGAAAATGGTCGCAACCTACCCGAAATGCCCGTTACATGATCAATCAAATATTCGCCAACCAACAAAGGTTCACCAACACACCCTGATTGATAATGTATAAAAGTAGTTGTATCGTTCAATGCCTGATATATCAAATCAAATTTACTCGTCGCATTTGGTTTTTTTATCAATCCTTCATAAGCTGTCGCCTTTACTGCTCCTTTTGGGTATGCTAATAATGTCTTCAATTCATCTTCATCAGCATTTTTCATTAACCATATTCTTGTGTACCATTCTTGAGGTGTTCTTGCTTCAATTCCAACAGATCCACTGGTTATACTTCCATATTTATCAACCAACTTTACAGTGTCCCTAATTTCAGGTCTTATTCCAGCCCAATCAAATATCCAACTCGGTTCATAAAAACTTGAAAGAATAAATAACCAGCCGACAATTACCAATGTCCCGATTGGAAGGATAATTGGAAGTTTAAGGATTTTTGGATTTCGATTCTTTTTCATTTTTTTCTTTTTTGGTCGCAGTTAACTAACCTAATTTCGTCATATTTCGTGTTTAAACCGTTAATAAACCAAAAGTTTCCAACCCCACACAAAATACCAAATAAAAGCCCAAAAACACAACTGCTCCGCACCTCAAAAAGATACGGAGCAGTTGCATAAAAATTTACCGTCCTATTTTACATATCCAGACTCGTATTGCTCAATTTCCAGTCGTAGGGGCGGCTTTTCAGGTCTTCCAGTTTCTCGTTTAGTTTTTGATTGATGAATGCCTGGTGCAGCGCGATGCGGGCATTGAGCAGGTGCTTGCCGCTGGCGGTGTCGTAGGCTACTTTGTTTTTGATTTCGTTGCCGAGCAGAGTCACTTTTTCCAGGTTTGCCATTTCAAAAATGTGCTCGTGTTCGTGCAAAAGATAGTCGTAAGGGCTGCGGTAAGAAATGAGTTTCACAAAAATGGGCGCCGTCTCAATGGCGATAAAAAGCAGAGTGATAAAAAGGCTTGCCCACAAAATCGCCTCGCTCTTTTGACCCAGCCGCGCCAGCGCTTCCATACGCGCCGCCATGCCGTTGTATTTGTCGCGGTCGAGGCTGGCTACGTCTTTTAAAACGGCAGCTTCCAACTCTTTTATCGCCAGTTCTTTTTGTTGAATCAGCGGCGCGTTGGTCGCCAGCAAGTTGTTCAGTTCGGTTTGCGCTTTGTCGGCTTCGGCTTTTTTAGCGCGGTAGATGGGTCCGAGATTTTTATTGCGCGAGCCGCCCGTGCCGTCGGCTTCCTGCACCGCGCTTTGTACGAGTTGATCGCGGAGGGCGCTCTGGGTGTTGATTTCTTTTTTCAATGCGGCAATTTGCTCGCGGTGTCCGGCGATTTGCGCCTCGTAGCGCTCCTTCACGCGGTCTTCCTGGCTTTTAAAAACTTCCTGCTCCATCTGCACCATTTCGGCATTGATTTCCTTTTCAAAAATTTTCAATTCCAGCGGTTTTGAAATAACCAGCGCCAAGATCACCGCCAGCACCAGTCGCGGCGCTGCAACGAACCAGTCGCGCCACCACTTGCCGTAACTTTTCATGCTCATCACGATGTAGCGGTCAAGGTTAAAAATCATCAAACCCCACACCGCGCCAAAAATAATGGCGGCAAACCAGGACTCAAAAACCGTGTACAGCGCATAACGTCGGTCGGGCATTTTTCCAAAATGCTGCGATCCACGCCCGAACAAAAGAGGAAAAATTCTTTCAGGTGATTCATGACAGGTTGGTTTAGATGTGATCAAAAATTCGGAATTGAGCAATAAAGCCCAAAACACCTGAATTTATTGCAGCCTTATGAATTTTTCCGATGTAAGTGCGGCGTGAATGGATGGAGGGAGGAAATTTAAAGTGTCTTTAGTTTTGAATATCTTCCAAAATCAAAACCTGAATTTCAGCGACTTGTTTCAGTTGCTTGTCGTTGGTAAAGAAAATTTGGCAATTATGAATCAAAGCAGCCGCCAGTTGAAGACAATCAATAGTTTTCAAACCCCAATATTTAGACCTTAATTGATAAGCCTTTTTTGCAATTGCCGTATCAATTACTACCTCAACAATTCCGGTTCTTTCTATAAATTCTTCAAACTGCCTGTTTATTTCCGGCTTACCCTCCATCATCGGCTTCACGCCAAATTCCATGATACTCAAAACGCTGGTAAATATTTCATCGCCGGAACTAATTCTATCTGCCAAAAAATACGTTACACTTTTTGAAAAATGCGGATGTTCCTGAAGTAAATAGATAAAAGGAGCGGTGTCAATAAAAACTCTCATAACCTTTCGTTTTCACGCAATTTATTGATGAATTCCTGCGCATCAGACTCCCAAATTCCTTTCCCGATCCCCCGGTATTCTTCAATAATGGATTCAATTCGTTGCGACTCATGGAGCCGGTGTACGATTCTTTTCAGTATCAATTCCAAATCATCCAGCGGGAGTTTGTCAATATCCCTCAAAATGGCATTTAATTCCTTCATCTTTTTTTGATTGCAATTTAAAATAAAACTCCCGCCGAAATAGAAAATTTTATGCTTTGCTTTCATGAAGTTGAGCAAACGCTTTCCCGATGCAAGCGATCAAATCACTGGCGAGGAGCGCTTCCTGTTCCGTATTTTGAGCGGCGATATCGCCCGCCAAACCGTGCAGATAAACACCCAACAGGCAGGCTTGCAGCGCCGTATAACCCTGCGCCAAAAGTCCGGTGAGCATACCCGTCAGCACGTCGCCCGTGCCGCCGGTGCCCATGCCCGGATTGCCGGTGGTATTAAAAAAGCACTTTCCTTCGGGTGTTGCCACGCAGGTGTATGCGCCTTTCAGCGCGATAAAACAGTTCAGTTCGGCAGCTTTTTGGCGGAGCAATTCGAGGCGTTCAAAGTCATTTTCCGTTTTGCCGAAAAGGCGCTCAAATTCCTTCGGGTGTGGCGTTAGGATTGTATCTGGCGACAGTTTTTGGAGCAAATGCTGGTTTTTGGAAAGCAGGTTAAGGGCATCGGCATCCAGCACCAATGGCAGTTTGCACTGCTCCAGCAATTCGGCAAGCGCTTCTTCGGTCATGTGGCTGTTGCCGAGTCCGCAGCCCGCACCTACTGCCTGATATTTATTCAAATTTGGTACTTCGCAAAACACAAACTGGTGGCTGTCCACACTCACCATCGCCTCCGGAAAACTGATTTGCAAAATCTCATAAGCGCTGCGCGGCGCGTGTACGGTCACGAGTCCGCAGCCGCTGCGCAGGCAGGCTTTGGCAGCCAGCACGGCAGCGCCCACTTTGCCGTAGCTGCCGGCTATCATCAGCGCGTGGCCGTAAGTGCCTTTGTGGTCAAATTTTTTCCTCTTTTTTAAAAACGATTTTAAAAAATCCGGCTCAATCGTCTGAAAATCAGTCGTTTGGCTTTCGATAAATTTTTTATCCAGCCCGATACAGCACACTTCCCAGTCGCCCGTTTCGTCCTGGTTTTCTGCCAAAAAGAAAGCGAGTTTGGGTAGTTCAAAAGTCAGGGTGCGCTGCGCTTTGAAGGCAAGTCCGGTCGTGTGGCGGTCGGCAAAAAGTCCGCTGGGAATGTCAATGGCAACGCGCTCGTTGGGCAGACTGTTGAGTCGTTCGATGAGGCGGGCGGGCAATCCTTCCAGCGGCCGGTTCAGTCCCGATCCAAAAATCGCGTCAATCAAGATGGCGTTTTCGGGCGGTACCGGAAAGTCGTTTTCCGTCTCAATTTTTTGAATGGGAACGGAGCGCATTTTTTCCAGGCACTGCAAATTGGTCTGGCAGTCGGCGCTCATTTCGCCGCCTGTGCTAACCAAAAAAACCGAGCAATTATAAAAGCGTTGCTGCAAAATGCGGGCGACTGCGAGACCGTCGCCGCCATTGTTGCCGCTACCGCAAAAAAAGTAAAGCGGGCAGTTTTCGTCGGGGTATTTTTCCTGCATCCATTTTGCAAAAGTCAAAGCCGCCCGCTCCATCAAATCAATGGAAGCAACCGGCTCATTTTGGATCGTGAAGGCATCCAACTCGCGAATTTTTGGGGCGGGAAAAATTTTCATTTCAAACGGAAACTGTGAGATTTTAAAAAACGCGACTCAAAAAAACAGCCGCTATTTTTTCAACGCAATCAGTCTGCAATTTGAAAAAATAATGGTCTTAAAAAAGAAAAATCTTCGAAAAAATGCGCGGATTTTTTTGCGAAAAAGAAAAATGCGGACAAAAAAAAATCCCCGAAGAGCGCCGAGGGGGTAGCCACTTTCATGGCTCGACTTTTAATCTTCGGGGGGGTGGTTCTTCAATGTGTGCCGGTCGGTTGCTGTCATATTGCGACGGCTTTTTAGCATATTTTGTCCTTTAAAAATTGAATCGGGGTGAATGATGATGTCCTTGTCCAACCGGAACACATGAATGTTTTTTATAATTCAAAAAAGATGCCAAAAAAAATTAATCTGAAAAGAGTTGGAAATCAATCTTCCGGAGCAGCGCAGTTTCTAATATTTTTTCAAACCTGCAAATTCCGTCGGCTGCATTCTATTTTTAAAAAATCCGGTTTCCGGCATTTTTTGTAATTGTAAATTTGTGCTTCCGATTGAACAGAATTAGCTGCAATTTTGTCTTTGCTGATGCTCGTGATTATAATCAAACCAGTGTGATGAAAAAATCTCTCTTACTCCTTCTCGCGTTTTCATTTTCGCATTTTCTTTTTTCCAAAAACCAGGATACGGAGCCCTGGCAGGCAAAAGTGCAACCGGAAGTTTTGCAAAAAACAAGCGGCCGGGGCAAAACAGAAATGTTGATCATTTTTAAAAATCAAGCCGACCTGAGTGCCGCGCGGTTTTTAAAAACCAAGTCCGAAAAAGGAAAATTTGTATTCACTCAATTAAAAAATACGGCGGAGAAAAGTCAAAAAAATGCGCTTGCCATCCTCCGCGCTTCCGGCGATTATTTTCAGTCACTTTACATCATCAACGCCATTTATACCGTAACCGACCGGCAGGCTTTGGAAAAAATTGCCTCCCTCGACGAAGTCAGCGCCGTGCAGGCGAATCCGGATATTTTCCTCCAGGAACCTTTCAAAGGCGAATCTTCCAATGCCTCCCGCGATTCTTCCATCGTGGAGTGGGGCGTGAAAATGATTCAGGCTGATAAAGTTTGGGACTTGGGCTACAAGGGGCAGGATGTGATTATTGCCGGAACCGATACCGGCTACGAATGGGATCATCCGGCGCTTAAAAGCAAATACCGCGGA
>CALMIT010000105.1 GCA_937864255.1 uncultured Saprospiraceae bacterium | reverse complement strand
CGATGAAACCGGGCTGTCCGTTGCCCGGTCGTACTCCAGGCCTCGTCCAATCCCAGCAGCCGATAGTGGTAAGTTTCCTGCCCCTTCGCGCTGTACGCCAGCCCGATAAAAGAAACATCAATCGTGTTTTGCCTATAATCAAGTCGAAAGCGATCTGACAGTGCGGTATCTTGCCCATTGATGGCAAAGCGTTCGATGTAAACCGGGGGCGGTACGAGATTTTGCCGTGCCTTCCAGATGGGAAACTGAAAAAGTCCCTTCGGCGTGCCTACCCATACCAACGTGCCATCAGACACCACGCAATTAATTTCATTGGATGGAAGTCCGTCTTTGTCGTCAATTATTTTTATAGTGCTGTCGCGCATATTAAAAATAGCCAGACCATTATCCGTACCAATAAAAATGTAATCATGGTAAGTGAAAATATCCTGACAATTGTTAGAAGGCAGGCCGTTTTTTGTGGAAATGGAAGCGATTACCGCATCATTAGAAATTCTCAAAATACCGTCGCCGGAAGTGCCTGCCCAAATGTCGCCCAGCGCATCTTTTCGCAGGGAAGTAATCCTGTAGATTTTTTGTGTGACTGCATTTGGAAACGGGCTGACTTTTCCATTTTCAAAAATAAAAATGCCTTCCGTTGTGCCTATCCAGACGCGATCTTTGTCGTCGTTGCAAAGTCCGTAACTCCTTTTGCTTAAAACAGGCTTGGCGCCGAGCAATGATTTTTTTTTCAAATTGACGTCAAGATTGGCCACTGCTACATTAAAAGATTCGGCTGTCCAGAGTCGGTTGTGGCGATCTACTAATAACTTTTTAAAACTGCCGGTGCGTTTTAAAAGTATTTTTCTGCGTTTTTCAGCGGTGATAAAATATAAACCGCCGTCGCAGCCTACCCACAAATTGTCATTTTCATCTTCGATAAGTGATGTGATTCTGCCCGACGAAGGAAGTTCCAAATGACGGAATTTTCCGTCGGAAAGGTGCAGCATGGACAGCTTTCCGTCGGAAGTTCCCACGACAAGCTGGTTTAGGTTTTTTGATAAACACAGGCTGTTTACGTCGTTTTTTTCAGACAGTCCCTGCCCTGATTGAAACAGCATAAAATCCAGCGCCGATACGACGAAGACGCCATTATTGGTTGTACAAATCCAGTAATTTCCCTCTTTATCCAAAATCACGTTGTTGCACTGCGTTCCGGGCAGAAATTCTCTATATAGTTCGAAATTTTTCAAATAAAATACGCGGGCGCCGGCGGCTGTCAACACCCATAAATTGTTTCCGATAACTTTGGTGTTTTGTACCACCGGATTTTCAAAACTATCAATCAGATAAAGACTGGTATCGGTTTTTAAATAAACATTTTTCTTGTCAGAAACAATTAAATTTCCATTTTCCAGTAGCGTTTGGATTTCATAAGCCCTGATGTTTTTTGAGGGCAAATTGATTTTGTTTTCATTTTGGATGTTTATCAGTTTTCCGTTAATGCCTTTTATGATTGACTCTTGTTGTTCGGTAAATTTTATCGTACCAAAAACGGCGGTATCCCCGCGAAAAAAGAGCCTGTTGGGAATGCCCGCCTCATAAATTCCGTCGAACAGGACAGGTTTTTTCAGTGCGCCGTCTTCACCAAATTCAATTTTGCAAAGTTTGTAAGTGCCATTTTCAGCATAAAAATAATGGAGCGCATTTTCGGAAAGTTCAAACCTTTTGGGAACGAAGGGGGTGTTCGGCTTTTCAGTTTCGAGCAACATCACCCGGTCATTTTGTATCCAGCCGATTTGCCCGCTCAGGTTGTTAAACCAAATCCGGTTCCACTTATCTTCCTGCAAATACACAATTTCTTTATCAATGAGCGTGTCCATTTCCCAATATTCAAAACCGCGCCCGTCATACCTGCAAATTCCCTTTTGTGTGCCAATCCAGATAAAACCTTTCCTGTCCTGCAAAATCTGATAAGCGGTCATGCTGGGCAGCCCCTGCTCGTCGGTCAGACGCCACATAGCGGGCTGCTGCGCGGACAGATTTTGTATAATTATAAAAAGCAGGAATAAAGTTTTTAAAACAATTTTCATCCCGGAACGAATTTTTATCGGTCGCTTGCTTCGGCTAAAATATGTTGCAATTTCTGAATTCGGAAATACATCTGCCCTTTTCGTCCTTTCAGCACCCTGTTTCGGACATTTTCAAAATTTTCAAAAAAAGCACTTTCTACTTTTACCATCGTGCGCACAAAAGGGCATTGCCGAAAACCCTGAAACGAGTAGGCAAAAAATACCAAAAAACTTAAAATCATGAAAAAGATCGATTTTTTCGGAAGGTTAATAATACCTCTTTTCTTATTTTTTTATGGCGCCACAACTGACGCTCAGAATATTACAATCACCACCGATGACGCTACCTGGCAAGCATCACAAAATTGCGCAGGTCCTTGGGGACCTTCATTTAATATCGGGCCCTGCGTCAGCAATTGTGTAAACCAATGCTTTTGCCAACCTTGGAATAATAACTGGAATTTGAATATTGATCCGGCTATATGCCAGCAAGCCGAACCTATCTGGGGAATTCCGCCACCTGCAGATTGCAACTATCCTTCGGCGGGATATTTTTTTCGTATTACTTTCGATTTGGGCTGCTCACAGGTTAATGCGGCTACGATGATCTGGCAGGCAGATAACAATTCACGTGTTTGGATAAACCCGCAAGACAATATGGGAAATTCAATCCCTGTGTGCGGTCTCATGCCTAATTTCACACAAAATGGCTATAATACCTCCGCCACGGCAAATATCGCAGGCAATTTGCAACCAGGCCAAAATGAAATAGTGGTACATGTATTTAACGATCCCTGGCAATGTCCCAACTGGGCCTTTCTGATTATGTGTATTCAGATAAATGTCACTCCGATCACGCTGGATGCTTCCTTCACACTCAACTCCACAGGTGTACCTGGCGGTAGCATACTTTCTTCGGGCAATGTTCAAAATACCAATCTTTATCACGAATGGTATTTCATGACAGGCCCAACTCAAAATGGCCCCTGGACTCGCGTTGGCGTCATTCAGGGAAGTGTAAATTTTTGCTGCTATTTCGCCGAGCAGTGTGTATATCATAGAATAATTCACCGGGTTGCATTGAGACCCGGCAGCGATTGTGAAGCTTGTTTCGAGCGAATTTTTTACGATTGCGGAGAGCGCGGCAGGCAGGAATTGGCTACCGGAAGAATTGATTGTTCGGAGTTGGATAATTATGAATGGGATGTCATCGGGCTTAAAACTCCCGGCGGGGACGAAGCGCGTCCGGGTTTGCCGCAGGGTGTTGATTTGGGCGAGAGCCGGGTGGCGGAGTTAAGCGTTCATCCGAATCCGACGAATAATCTGCTAAACCTGACCTGGACAGGCGAGCAGATGGAACAAATGAAAGTGTTGGATATAAACGGAAAAATAGTTTTGGAAAGAGAGGTAGAGAACGACGCTTTCAATTTACAACTTGATGTGAGTAAGCTGCCTGCCGGAGTTTACC
>CALMIT010000104.1 GCA_937864255.1 uncultured Saprospiraceae bacterium | reverse complement strand
TCGGCAGGCTGTTGCGAGGGCGCCTCATTTTCAGTCGCATCGCCGTTAATCCAACTGCGCAACGTGCCGATGGAAAGCGAATTATTAAAAGGCAGCGTCGCGTTGACAAATTCCAGCGGGCGGCGGTTTTTGTCCCACGAAAGTACTTTGAGACGTTTTCCCGTTTCGTCATAAGCGTACGGGTCAAAAGTAGCCGAGAAGCGTATTTCCAGAAAACGCTTGAGCAGCGTAGCCCTGCCCGACACTGACACCGGCGAAAATTTGAAAGAATCCGCGATAAAATTATATGAACCGCTGATGGATAAATTGTCCATCAGGTTCAGGTATTTTACGGTCGAGTCTTTTTTGGAAAGGTATTTTGCCTGGAAAAGATTGGAAAACGAATAAGAAAGTGCAGCCTGTTCGCCGGCTATCGAAGGGCTGCCGTACACCTGATTGTCTTCAAATACGCTGTAATAAGTCGGGTTGTTTTTGTCGGGGCGGTTGTCCGTGTCCACCAATTTTCTGTAGCCCCATTTCGGATCGGTGTAATCGGGCGCATAATTAAATGAAAAATTAGGCCGGAATACGTGGCGCAAACCTTTCAACTTCCCTTTTTTAAAAAGTACGGTTCCATACAAATCAAAGCCCAGACCAATGCCCGCCGTAAACTGCCGGAAAGGTTTGAAATCATTCATGATCGTTTCCAGTTGCCGGCCGTAAAGCGTGTCGTATCGCAGCATAAAATCCGAAGAATCCGAACTATTGAACAGCGTATCCCGGAAAGTAATGACCGTCGTCGGGTCAAAAGTTTTTTCCAAAGTCTGAAAATACCAGGTTTCGCTATAATTGACGTTCGGCGTAAGCCGGAAGTATTTTAAAAAATTAAGTGTGACGTCTGTGTTGGCGCTTTGCCGCACGCCGTACTGGAGCGAGTCAATTATATTTCCTTCAAACAGCGTCGTGTCGGTAGCGATGTATTTGTTTTTGGCTTCCGCCTGGTATCTGAGGGCGATATTTTCATACCATTTCGGCGGGCCAGTGCGGTTTTTTCTTTTAAAAGGATTGATGGTTTGGGTTTGAAAATTGAGCGTCGGAAAATTTATCGCCACCTCGCGTGTAGCCGTATTTTGGGAAGTATTGAGCGCCGCGGCAAAGTTCCAGGGTCTTCCCGTCGGATTATACCGGAAGCTAAAATTCGAGTTGAGTTGATTTTGTGTCACGCTGTTAAAGTCATTCTGAAAACGCCTTTGATAATCCTGCGTTTGCAAACCGACATTGCCGCCGAAATTGATGGTTGGGTGCGCACTCTGATCCTGATTGTGCGCCCATTTAAAACTGAAAGAATTGTTTTTGACTATTTTTCCGTCGCTTTGTTGTATCGGAAGCGTGCCAAAATCAGCCTGAAAATTGCCGTTGTATTTGTACCTTTTCCTGTATTGTGAAGCCACGTGCAGCCCCCAGCGGCTGTTGAAAAACACATCGCCCGTGACAGACAAATTAAAGTGCTCGCCAAGCGGCGTAAAAAATCCGAGATTGGACAAGCCGAAAGCATTCACCTGGTTGTCGAAAATGTAGTCTTTCGGAAAAATAAGTCCGGCCGTAGCCTTCGAAGTAATCGGGAAAAAACCGAAAGGCAGGGCGATGGGCGTCGGCACGCCGCCGATTTCGAGTATGGAAGGCCCCACTACCACCGTTTTGCCCGGCACTACTTTTTGCTTATAACTTTTTATGCCATAATGCGGATGCGGCAATTCGCAGGAAGTGAAAATGGCATTTTTGCTGTAAATAATATCGTCGGCTTTGGTAGAATCGGCGCTTGTGATGCCGCCGATAAATTTTCCTTTTTCGCTCCTCACGAACACGTCTTTCTGAACCGAAACGGCCTCGTAAATCACTCCTTTTTTAGTTTTAAAATTGTAACGCATTTTTTTCGACTGAAAATCCTGCGAAGTGCTTTTATCGCTAAATTCGGGAACGCCCGCGGGTTGTCCGAGGCTGTCAAGCGTGCCCTCCGCAGTTACGGTGTTCGAATCCCAATCGAAAATAATGTAATTGGCTTTGAGCAATATGCTCGTGTATTTGACAGAGGCATTTCCGTAAAGGTGAATTTGCTTGTTTCTGATGTCGTAGCGCATCGAATCCTGCGCATTGTACTCAACGGGGCCGTCAAGCGAATCTTTCGAAAGTTTGAAATTTTGCACTACCGGCCGGAGTGTGTCGGCAGTAGGCGGAACGGTATCGCGGATAGTAACGAGCGAATCGGGGGGCACTTGACCAAAAAGTGGGGTCGCGAGTCCAAAAACCAACAAAAGTGCAATATGTATCTTTGTATCCAAGCGATTAATTCCTTTACTTTGCACACGAATTTTGAAAAATCCCACTCATTTTTGAATGCTCGAATCAGGGCACAAGACTAAGCATTTTTTTTGGGTGGACAATTTCCCTTGCGAAGATAAGTATGAAGAAATCATTTCTATTATCACTGACGCTGCTCCTGTTCTTTTCGCTGGATTCTACTGCTCACTTTAACGATACGCTAACCACGCCGGCGGGTCTTTCTTTTTCTTTTCTGAGAAAAAATCCACCCCGCGGCGCTTCCAAAAATGGCGCTTTTAAAATCCGAAAAATCGTCATAGACGCCGGTCACGGCGGCAAAGACGGCGGCTGCTCCGGCGCTAATTCTTCGGAAAAACATATCGCGCTGGGCGTGGCAAAAAAATTAGGTGCGGCTATCGGCGCTCAGTTTTCCGACGTGGAAGTCATTTACACACGCGACAAAGACGTGTTTATCCCGCTGCACAAGCGCACTGAAATTGCCAATAAAAACAACGCCGACCTTTTCATTTCTATTCATTGCAATTACATCGTGAATGCCGGACATGTAAAAGGCTCCGAAACTTACGTGATGGGATTGCACACCGCCGAGCACAACCTGCGCGTGGCCAAACGCGAGAACGAAGTGATCCTCCTGGAAGAAAATTATGAAAAAAACTACGGCGTGGATCCCAACTCGCCCGAAGGTCACATCATCCTGGCGGCATACCAGCACGCTTATCTTGAGCAAAGCATCCTATTTGCCGAAAAAGTGGAGAAAAAAATAGCGGCGAAAACTTCGCACCACAGCCGTGGCGTCAAGCAGGCCGGTTTTTTTGTATTAAAAGAAGCTACCATGCCGAGCGTTCTCATTGAAACGGGCTACCTGAGCAATGCGAAAGACGAAGCCTATTTGCTCACCGAGTCTGGCCAAAATGAAATTGCAGGAGCTGTTTTAGACGCATTTAAGGAATATAAAAGTCAGGTCGAAGGTACAGCCGCGGCCGCCGCAGATACCGCAAAAACTACTGCTGACGCCGGTCAAAAACCCGTAGCCATGACGATAGATTACGACGTTGATCCAGCTACGGATAAACCTTTCAAAACCGAAACAAAAACTGCCCCAGCGATAGCCGCCGGCAACCCCGCAGCGCCAAAGCCGGGAGCAGCATCGCCCGCAAAATCAGGCGGTATTCACTATCGTGTGCAATTGGCTGCGGCAAAAACTCCGGTCAATATGAATGAACAAAAATGGCAAAATGTGGGCTACACTGTAGAGGTAATAGAAGAAAACGCTTTGCTGAAATATCAGGCAAAAAGCTTTGCCACTTTTGAAGAAGCCGCCGGCGCACAAAAAATACTGCGACAAAAAGGTTTCCCGGATGCTTTTATCGTAGCTTATAAAGACGGGACGAAAATTTCGTTAGCCGACGCAAAAGCTGCCACCAACTAAGAAGAGAGAACGAACTGCTGCCATTTCAAAAACTAATCATAGTTTTGCTTTTTTAAAAAATCATCGCTTCATTCAAATTATTCAATGTCAAGAGAAATTAAAATCGGAATTTTTGCTGCCATAGCTATTGCGATAGCGATAATCGGGTATAATTATCTGAAAGGCAAAAACCTTCTGGGACAAAATAATACCTTCTTTATCGAATACGGCAATGTGGATCAACTGCAAAATTCAGCGCCGGTTTTGGTCAATGGTTTGGGCGTCGGTATGGTCAAAAACATTTACCTGAAACCCGATGATTATACGCGCATCATCGTGGAAATCGAGGTGACCAAAGACGTTAGGATTCCCAAAAATACCGTTGCAGAAATAATTGCCACCAGCATCATGGGCGGCAAATCAATCAATTTGAAATTTGAAGGCGTGTGCAGCGGCGAGGACTGCGCCAAAAGCGGCGACTACCTGACCGGCGTGACGAAAGGCTTGCTTGACTCGATGGTGGGGCTGGACAAACTGGAGGATTATACGGACGTACTTCGAGTGGGCGTGACTAAAATGCTGGATACGATTTCTTCCCAACTGAAAGACAAAGACAACGAAGTGGGCAAAAGCCTGAAAGACCTGCAACTGACTTTGCAAAACCTGCGCTCCACTACCGGCCAACTCGATCAAATGATCGCCGCCTCGAAGGGCGACATTATTAAAATCCTGGACAATTTTGAAGTCATTTCCACAAGTATCAAAGACCAGAGCGACCAGATAAAAAATATTATTTCAAACGCGGATACTTTCACCGGGCAGTTGAAAGACATGGATTTGAAAACGACTTCCAACGAAGCCAACCTTGCTATCGCCAATTTAAAAAATACGCTCGCCACCGCCGACAAGGCCCTGGCGGATATTGCAGCCATCGCTACAAAAATCAAAAAAGGCGAAGGCTCGCTCGGACTCCTGATCAACGATAAAACTTTTCACGAAAACCTGAATTCTGCGCTGACCAACCTGGAACTTTTGCTCCAGGATGTGCGCCTGAATCCAAAACGATACACCAGGATTTTGTCCAAAAAACAAATTCCTTATCAAAAACCCCAACAAGACCCGGGGCTGAACGGCGAGTAAAATTTCCAGGCAAATAGAAATAGAAAAGGCGTCGCGGTGCTGTACCGGACGCCTTTTCTACTTGTTTTCACTTTTATATTCTCTGGGTTTGGTTTTTTTCAAATGCTTCGGTCATTCCAACTGACCCGGAGCCCCGATAGGGTGGTCGAATTTCAGAAACGAGTGCGGCATTTTTTCTTCTTTTCTTTTCTCGGTGTATTTCCTATCCGAACTTGTGGAGGTTTTTGACCTCCGCGCTGCTGATGTGAGTTTGGCGATAACGCCGCCCAGTTTTTTTAAATCCTGCTTATTCATTGGCAAGAACGTTTTGTTGCCTGGTGAAGGCTATAGTTAGGAAATCGGTTAAATTGTCAAACGTCTGCTTTTGAATATGTTCACGAATAAATGGGGAGACGAATGTAGGAAAATAATTTGGTTTCTAAAATTTTCTGCCGAATATTATGTGACAGAAAAGACGAATGTGAAGTAGTATATTTTGATTGGATAAACATAAGCATTCGGCTAAAATCAGTTATGAATTTTTCTGAATCCTGAAATTTAAACTTCTGCCGCTTTGCAGGCTTTTTATTAAAAAGAAAGGCTTTTTTAATTTTGCGTTTTACCAAAACTATGTGCACCGTAACTTACATTCCCGTACAAAAAAATCATTTCATTCTGACTTCCAACCGGGACGAGGCGCCCGCACGCTCGCCCAAATCCATTTCGAAAAAAATGCTGGATAACGGATCCTGTCTAATTTTTCCGCAGGATACAAAAGCCGGCGGAACCTGGATAGCCGCTTCTGCCGGAGAAAAAGTAGTGTGTCTGCTCAACGGCGCTTTTGCAAAACACCAACACCGCCCGCCTTACAAAATGAGCAGAGGGCACATGGTGCTCGGTTTTTTTGATTATCGCGATACGCAGGATTTTATCCGGGATTTTGACTTCGAAGGCATAGAGCCTTTCACCATGGTAATTTTTGACGCGGGGCGTTTGTACGAATGCCGGTGGGACGAACACGAACTTCATTCCAAAAATCTTCCGCCGGAGGCGGCGCATATCTGGTCTTCCGCCACGCTTTATCCACCTGATTATCAGACGAAAAGGGTTCAAATTTTTGAAAAATGGCTTGACAGTGAACCGGATTTTTCAAAAGAAAATATTCTAAAATTACACCGGACGGGGTCGGTCGGCAACCCGGAGTATAATTTTGTCATGAACCGCCAGAATCTTGTCCGCACGGTCAGCATCACCTGTATTGAAAAAAGTGCGCAGCAACTATCCATGGATTATTTCGACCTGTTGGGAGCGCAGCCGGAAGCCGCCATTTCAAAAAGTATCACCCTGCAACCAGGAAAATAAAAAACGCTCCCGGACTTCTCCGGGAGCGTCGTTCACTCACTATGTCAATAAAATTATTGCAGGCAAATTTTTCTGACGACCACCTGGTCGTTCATTTTCATTTTCAGAAAATAAAATCCTTTGGGCAGATTTTGAACCTGGAAAGTTTCGCGGTAGCTGCCCGGCGCATAAAATGCGGCGTTTAGCGGCTCGCTAATTTTCCCGCCAAAACCATTCAACAATTCTACGCTGACCTGTCCCGCTTCTTTTATGGAAAAAGCAAGATCGAACTGCCCGCGTGCAGGATTCGGCGATACCGCCAAATCAGCTATCTGCTCTTTGATTTCTCTGCCGGAGCTAAGCGTAAAAAACTCTTCTGTGGAAAGGCTTACATAAACGATATTGTTGTTTTGAACCGGATCTGCGTCGTCGCCTCGCGTAGCCAGTCCCGGCTCTGTGTCCTGCTGATAAATCAGGTGAATTTTGTCATCCACCCTTTTAGCCATAGACGGGAAGACGCCTTCGAAAAAAGCATAAAAATCGGGGTCTGAAATTTCTGCATTGATGATGTCGTAAGGTTCTGTCCAGGTTTCGCCGCCGTCTTTCGAACCTATGATCAGGATGTGCCTGTAAGTCTGGGCTTCAGGATTGGCGTTGGTATTCTCAAATGCTTCCACAAGACCTGAGTAGGAGATGAAAATTTGGCCGTCACCATCCGCCGCGATACTTGGGAATGAAAGAATAGACTGAGAATAATCTCCCCAGCCCGTCACATCAAGTTCTCCATTTCCGTTTGAGTCCGGCAGTCCGGCTACCAGTTTTGCTCCGCCCGTACCATACGACTCATTCCAATAGTAAAGTCCGTATTGTCCCGGATAGTAAGTCCAGCCTTCGTCGCCGAGATCGCTGTCTTCCACATAAGTAGTGCTGAATGCAATATGCACCATGCCGTTTTCATCTATGATCACAGAGCCTGCCTCATCGGTCGTGCGTATCGCCAGTGTGGTAGGAGCATCCGGATCTACAGGAATATCATCTTCCGAATAACCGGCATTAACTTCATAGTTTTCCAGTGGAAAATCATTGATAATACTTACTGTCCAGGTTTCGCCGTTGTCGGTTGATTTTATAAGTTTCATATCGCCCCAACTGGAGAAAAGCACCACGGCTACCGTATTCCCCCTCACGTCTATGCCGTAAGAGTCTCCCCTGATGAAATTGTAATAAGAACTGTCAACTCCGGGCAAAATGACTTCGGTTTTGTCCCACCTGCCGCCGCCATCTCTGGAGCGAAAATACAGCAGGTGTCCGTCCATACCTTTGTATTCTGCGCCGTCATTGCCAGTAGGAAGCGTGATGGCAACAGCATGAATAGTATTGCCGTTGTCGCCGCCAATTGCCATTCGTGGCCACACTACGCCGGGGGCAGGGGCGTGGGGTACGTTGGACTCTGTCCATGCACCACTTGTACCGATGTCGCGAACAACGAAGTGAAGTTTTACAGGCGCCAGGAAGAGGTGGTTCAAAATTACCTGCTTGCCGGATGCAGTCAGTCCGACTTCAGGCCAGCCCGTTCTGATATTGTCTTCGATACGGGCGGTTGGCATCGGTTGCCATGCCGTGCCGTCAAAATAATTGTAACCGGTTCCTCTGTCCGTGTAATCGTCAATGTCGCTGAAGCCCATCGTCCAGGTAGCGGAAAGGGTTCCGTTTGCATTAAGCGCCAGGCGGTTACCGCAGGAAGAGTTGGTTTGCAAATCATAGCGGGTCATACCGATGATTTGTTCTCTGTCCACCCTCGGCCGCAAAGTGCCGGAGCTCGGAGCGGCATTTTGCAATTGAGCTTCCGACAGCGTGCGTTCGGTTCTGAACTTCGACTGTTTGAAGGCTCTTTTAAGAGACGGACTTAATTTTAAAGGAGTGGATTGTGAAAATGACGATAGCGAAAATGCGAGCAGCGCTATCACTAAAGCGGGTGTAAATTTTTGAAACATAACTTGAAAAATTTTAAATGGATTTTCATAAAAAATAAATCATTCAAAGATGATTTGGAAAGATATAAAAACCGGCATTCACGATGCTTCTCCAGATAGTTTTTTTCCCAAAAAAGTGATCTGTACGTCATTTTTGACTTTAAAAAATTCGGCTTCGCCAAAATGAAACATAAGATTCATTTTTACTTAAAATACTTTTACCTTCGTTTTACGCTTAAATCGTTTTTAAAAATGGAATTTGTAGTCAATGTAAATAGCGAACACCAGGAATCTGTGGCACAACTGCTGCGCGCCTGGCATAAAATAGGCTTGATAGAAACTTTTACCGTTTTGAAAGATAGCAGGGCAGAATTTGCCGGCTCATTTGCAATGTCTGATTCCACGCATCAAAAAACAACCATTTCCGAAGCCGGCTACGATGTGGCGGCGCCCGAACATTATCGCGATCTGGTTGATTAAACCATTCGGAATGGTCGTTGAAATCAAAAAAAAAGAAAGCCGGATTCAGGGAGTTGTCACCCTGGACGGCTCTAAAAGAATCAGCAACAGAGTCCTGGCTATTCAAGCGCTTTGCAAAACTTCCTTCCCGATTACCCACCTTTCCTCTTCGACCGATACCGCCACTTTCCGGGCTTTACTAAAAAATAACAGCAAGGTATTCGACGCCGGTGAAGGCGGCACTACTTTCCGGTTTTTTACGGCATTGCTGGCTATGCGGCCGGGCGTCCAGATTCTCACAGGTTCTGACAGAATGAAAGAGCGGCCCATACATCCTCTGGTCAACACTCTAAATCAACTCGGCGCTTCGATAGAATACACAGAACGCGAAGGTTTTCCGCCTTTGAAAATTGGCGATCCGGATTTTTCTGCCTCAGGAAAGCGGGAAATCAGCATTGAAGCCGGTCTCAGCAGCCAGTTTGTGTCGGCTTTGCTGATGATAGCGCCATTGTTGCCGCAGGGACTGGCGCTGCACCTCAGCGATGAGGCGGTTTCAAAGGCTTACATTAAAATGACGCTCGGCATTATGTCTCATTTTGGCGTCCAGGCACATTGGACGGGCAATACGATTTTTGTATCCCCTCAGGAATACCGACCGCATGCTGTCAAAATCGAGGCAGACTGGTCGGCAGCTTCTTATTATTTTGGTTTGGCGGCGCTGAGCAGCGGAGCCGATTTGCAATTAAACGGGCTGATGAAAAACAGCCTTCAGGGCGATGCTGTTTTGGTTGAAATAATGCGGCAATTTGGCGTAGAAAGCACATTTGACCGGCAAAGTCTCGGGTTAAAAAAAACGAAAATCATGCTGCCCGAAAAACTGGAAATTGACTGCACGGACTGCCCCGATCTGGTGCAAACTTTTTCGGTTGTTTGTGCGGGATTGGGCGTACCTGCTACATTTTCAGGCGTCCAAACTTTAAAAATAAAAGAAACTGACCGGCTGGCGGCACTCGAAAATGAATTGGGCAAAACCGGCGTCGCCGCAAAGCATATAAAAAAAGACGGCCGGGATTTGTTTTTTCAATCCGGGAAAGCGCTTTTGACGGATGATCTCATTTTTGAAACTTACGGCGACCACCGGATGGCGCTGGCATTGGCGCAGTTGTCCGTTCTGCATCCGGTCCGCATAAAACACCCGGAAGTAGTCAAAAAATCTTACCCGCTTTTCTGGACTGATTTGGAAAAACTGGGTTTTGAAATAAAATATTCCGGCTGACGGGCGAATATCTGGTCTGTCATTTCGTCCCAAAAGCCAAAATCCCGGAAACACATATTTGCAACTTTTAAGCCTTTCCATTCTCTTTGAAAATGATGCAGCATCATTGCCCATATTGTAACAGCGCTCAATCTCTCCTCTTGGGACAAGTCTATTGTTCGCGACAGCCGACGCCCATGCAAAA
>CALMIT010000103.1 GCA_937864255.1 uncultured Saprospiraceae bacterium | reverse complement strand
CCCTTGTTTTTCAAAGAAAAATCTGATCAGCCAATCTTTATAAAGTGGAAAAGAAAGTGCATAAACGGCAAAACCTGAAAAGCACAGCAATAGAATAAATCCCAGAAAGCCGTTGTGACCGTTTTTGTCATTTTGAAAAACTGGGAAATAGCGCACGCTCACGAAAGCCGTACCCAACATCACTATCGGCGAAAAAAAACCGGCCACCGAAATCAGCAATTGCACCAGACCGTATATTTCACTGGCACGTGGGTACACGAACAAAATCGCCAGCGCACCAACAACCGTTCCGAGGTAACTGACGATGATGTGCTTAATGCCCTGCCGCTGGATTACACCCATTTAGAAAAGTAAAAAATCAAAGGATAAACGTGCGGATACCCGCGCAAACATAATCAAATTTTCATCTTTCATTTCGGCAAAAATGGGGAGTGTTTACGGTCGCAATCCATCCGGGTATTTTTCATAAAAAACTGCGACGGATTGTGCGACGTAATGATTAAATTTTCCCGGGGCTTTCAAAATTTGAAAAAAATTTGCTTCCAGCCAATCCAAATCTTCCAGTCCGCGCCGCATCGCCCCTACTCTATTGAATTTCAATATCTTAGCAGGAACGCCAGCGACTATCGAAAAAGGAGGCACATGTTTTTTTACCACCGCATTCATACCCACCATCGCACTCTCGCCTACCACCGAACGCTGATGAACGGTCGCACCCATTCCTACATTTGCAAAATCTTCCACAATCGCCCGGCCGCCCAAGCAAACGCCGGCATTGACGATAGCGCCTTTGCCGATTTGAACGTCGTGAGCGAGATAGGCTTTGTTCATGATATAAGTGCCGTCGCCGATTTTGGTCGCTGCCCACCAATAGGCGGCGTGTACATTCACATACTCGCGTATGGTCACTTTATCGCCGATTTCCACACCAGCATTTTCGGGGAGTTTGTCGCCCTTTGCGCCCATCTCACCGGCAAATCCGAGTGTAACGTACGGATAAAAACGACAGCCGCTACCAATTTTTACAATGTGATGCGTGATGACGCCCGCGTCAAAATAATTGTCGTCGCCCATTTCCACCTCGCCCTCCAAAATACAATGCGGACCGACATAATTGCCGTCGCCCATTTTTACATTTTTCCCGATGATGGCGGTCGGATGGATGCGGTTCATTGGCAGTGTTCGGTATTTGGATTTTGATTTTCGATAGATCGTCTTTACTAAAAACAATCCAGTTCAATATCGTCCACGGTAGATTCTCCGCAGAAAAGCAGGTCGCCGTAGCTTTCAAAAAGCAACTGATTCTGAGCGCCAAAAACCTGATAAAAAAGGCGCAAAGGCTGCCGGCTGGGAATCTGGAACGCACTCAGACCGACGAGAAAATTGCTGGATTTGCCATTGAATTGAAGTTGAAGCGCTTGTTTGCCGAGCACTTCTTTTGTCTCGCTGACCAGAGCAAATTTCACTTTCACGTCTGCGTTGACTGTTTCTGCCGAGTGCAGGAAAACAGAAAAGAATCCGTTCACTGGCACCGGGTTCGGGAAAACAGCAACGTCTGTAATGTTGATGGTCTCGTTGTGTGTGATCGAAATGTTTTCTGGAAAATTGAGATAGGCTTTTTCCTCGGAAGAAAGTGTGAGTTTTTGCCAGTCTTTATCGCTGTTGCACGCGTCATAAGTACCGACAGCCTGCCCATTTTGGTCAAAAAGCAGAAAGCATCCGAAGTCTATTTTTTCATCCGTGTCGTCGCCGGAGTTTTTATTGCAGGCTGTAAAAGCGCCCGCCGAAATGCAAAGGCCAAGTAAAATCGAAGTTAGTTGTCTCATCAAGATTATTTTTTAGTGATTTCGGGGGAGTCAAAAATTAGGTTTTCCAGCACGCCAACCAACTTTTCGGTCAGTTTTTTTCTCGAAAATGCGTCTATTTTTTCCTTTTTAAAATCGCAGCTTTCGCCTTTTTGCCATTTTTCAAAAATATGGAGGAGGGTATTTTTGATCCGGTTTTTATCTTCAAAAGGGCAAGACGCTCCGGCGCCCGTTTCGGCGATGATTTTGGCTACGTCTGCGTTTTCGGGACAAATAGCTAAAATCGGTTTTTGCAAAGCGAGGTATTCAAAAACTTTGCCGGGCAATTGTGCTTTGGCGTTGCGTGAATTGTTTACGATTAGCAAAAATAAATCCGCTTTTGCATTTTCGGCGATTACTTCTTCGTGCGACACCCAGCCGCGGTAGTTTACTTTCGTTTTCAAAACGGGAAAAGCAGCCACGGATTCCCGCACCAGCGGGTCCACATTACCCGTCAATTCCAGTGAAAGTTTTTCTGCGAAAGCAGCATTTTCAGCACACAACTCTTCGAGGGCGCGCCAGAGATTTTCCGGGTTGCGGATAAAATTGAACAGACCGCTGTGTTTGATACAAAATTTATTTTTCGATTTATCAGAATGTAATGCCTGTCCCCGAAAATCTTCCGCATCGAAGCCGTTGGTGATAAGTACAAGTTTTTGATTATCAAAGCTTTGAAACTCCTCGTACATACTCGGACTCACCATGATGACGCGGTCGGCGTGTTCCAAAACTGCTTTTTCCAGGCCTGCATTTTTCGCTTTCGCGGAGGGACTTAAAAATGCATTGTGAATGTCGAAAGTGCTCCAGGGGTCGCGCATATCCGCCAGCCAAACCAATTTTGGAAATGCTTTTTTCAAACCAAGTCCGATAAGGTGCATAGAGTGCGGCGGGCCGGTGGTCACGACTGCATCCACGTGATTTTCAGCGATATATTTTTTTAAAAAACGGACGGAAGGACGTCGCCAGAAAACGCGCGGGTCGGGCACAAAAACATTGCCGCGCACCCAAAGTGAAAAGTGCCCCATGAGGCTTTTCTTCGATTTTTCGCCAGTCATCCCGAAATTGGCATTGCTGCCCTTGTTGCCCGTGAGCGTACGATAGAGTTGGTACGGCTCCCATATTTTGGTTTTGATAATTTCTGCTTCCTTCGGAATATCGGCCAAAAGCCCCTCGTCTTTTATATCAAAATCAGGATTTTGCGGCGTGTAAACGACCGGCTGCCAGCCAAACTCCGGCAGGTATTTGGCAAATTTCAACCAGCGCTGCACCCCGCTGCCGCCACTCGGCGGCCAATAATATGTAATGATCAAAAGTCGCTTCATCCGCTTATTTCTTCCGCTTCGGCTGCGTTTTTTTCACTTCTTTTTTCTCCGGCACGGCTTCTTCTTCCGGCAACTGTTCGTACCATTTCCAACCGCCGTAACCTATCATTCCCAAAAACGCGAGCATCAAAAGCCCGGAACTGATGTACGAAATCGTTTCGCCGCGCGCAAAAGATTCAGGCTTAAATTCAAAAACGATGGTGTGCTTGCCGGCTGGTATTTTCATGGCGCGCAGGCAGTAATCGGCGCGAATGTGTTCCGCCGGTTTTCCGTCCACGTAAGCCTGCCAGCCTTTATTCGGCCCGTACCAGATTTCCGAAAACACAGCCAATTGTTCCGCCTGAGTTTCGGATGTGTAGGTCAGTTTATTAGGCTTGTACTCGGTCAGCATGATAGAGCCTTCTCCCGTCGAAGACTGGAAAGTTCCGAGATAATCTTTGAATTCATTTAATACAACCGCCGTTTCGGTGGGTGTAAAGCCGGTCAGCGATTCAATTTCTTCGTTGGGCGTGTTGACCATTTTCACATCTTTCACAAACCAGGCATTGCCCAGCGCATTGTAATTTCGCTGCAATTGTTCATCCTCCGTGATTACGTA
>CALMIT010000102.1 GCA_937864255.1 uncultured Saprospiraceae bacterium | reverse complement strand
ACCAATAATCTCCCTCCGGCTTCCATTATACTGTTGAACAATCCTGGCGGAGAGTTGAAAATTTCCTGGTTTCACCTGACCGTTTTTCCGACATTACCGGGCTATTCTGTCAGCAATGGCACAACGATTCTGACGCTCCATTTCAATATTCTGGGTCCGGGAGGAACTTCCACACCTATCGCTTTCACCGACCTTCCTGCTTTTGTTTTGGAAGTGGGCGGCATCGGAGGCGCGATTATTCCAAATAACCAGATTGATTTTAACCATGGTGACCATTTTTGACGACGAGGCTCCGGTGTTTACGGTTTGTCCGGCAGATATTTTGGTAAATATCCTGCCACCAGCCACTCAAACGATTGTAAACTGGACTGCACCTACGGCAACCGACAACTGCCAAATTCCTAATATTACTTCCAACTTCAGTCCGGGGCAGGCTTTTCCGCTCGGCACTACCGAGGTGCAATACATCGCTGCGGATAGTGCGGGAAACAGAGATACCTGTACCTTTAATGTCATCGTGATGCAGGATTTGAATGCCGATAAACTGCGATTTGAAGCGGATAGCAAAACGGTGGACTGCTCCGCAAATACGGTGGACGTGGACGTGAAGGTTTATAATTTTGACACCATTCAAAGTTTTCAATACGGTTTTGTGTGGGACACATCAGTTTTGAAATACAATACGAGTTTTAACTTCCTTCCGCCTACCGGCATCATCAATGTCAGTAGCGCAAACGGGGGGCAGTTGGGTATATTCTGGTCTGATTTTTCACTGCCGCCGGGCGAATCGCTGAGCGACGGTACGACAATTTTCACAGTCAGGTTTAATGTGACGGGTGACGGCGGAGATTCGACTTTCGTCAAATTTATGTCGACCATGAATGCCGTCATCGAAGTGGCAAAACCAAATGGCGTGCTGGACACAACGGACTATGTGCTGACAAACGGCCTGGTCAAAATTACTGACAACCAGGCTCCGGTCATCAGCGGTTGTCCTTCCGATTTGTCGGTGCTCGTACTGCCCGGCAATACGCAGACCGCCGTCAACTGGACAGCGCCAAGCGCTACGGATAATTGTAATCTCATTGATTTTTCCAGCAATTTTTCACCCGGAAATGTTTTCCCGGTAGGTACGACTACGGTCAATTACACCGCCGAAGATGCGGCGGGAAATATATCTGCCTGCTCCTTTGATGTGGTGGTAATGGAAGATCCGAATGCCGGAAAACCAAATTTTATCATAGAGGAAGTAAACACAGATTGCGATGCTTCTACCGTGACAGTTGAAGTGTCTGTCATCAATTTTGACTCCATTACCGCGATGGATTTTGCAGTGATGTGGGATACAGCGGTTTTGGATTATTCCACACACACCAACTTTTTGCCGCCCACGCCGCTTTACTTACCCAACAACACGGCGAACGGTACACTGGGCTTATCCTGGGTTACTTTTACCATTCCGCCTTTCATTTCTTTGCCGGATAGCACGGTTATTTTTAGCCTGACATTTGATGTAAAAGGCACTTCGGGTGATACT
>CALMIT010000101.1 GCA_937864255.1 uncultured Saprospiraceae bacterium | reverse complement strand
GAAGAAGCGCATACCACGATAAGCTTTTTGCCGGTCTCCTTCCCGGATTTGGGAACTGAAAGTATTTGCGAACGCAGCGGCGGGTATAATCGGAATCAATTAAATGATCCCGCCTATCCACTCGGTAGTTGGACAGGACCGAATGTTGTAAACAATATTTTTGACCCCAGCGGTCAAAATGGTAATGTGATTTTTACCTTCACCCCGGCCGATCCATGCGCCGGCGCTAATACCACAACCATTTCGGTAAGCCCCTCAGCAGTGCCCGTTTTGGGGACAGATACGATTTGTGAAAACGGCGGACTTTTTGACCTTAATCCGCTGCGAGACCCGCTTTATCAAAACGGAATCTGGACAGGGACGGGCGTAAGAACTAACCGGTATCTGAATCCGGTTGGTCTGAATGGCCCCGTAAGCGTCACTTTTGTACCATCGGGAAATTGTATAGACACCGTAGCAACTATTGTCACAGTGGTAGCTTCCGGCACGCCGATGTTGTCGAGAGATACGATTTGCCAAACGAGCGGAATCTATGATCTCTCGCAACTGCTGGATCCGCTTTATCCGACCGGTACGTGGATCGGTCCGGGTGTCAACAATAATCAATTTAATCCTGCCGGACGATTTGGAAATATCAACCTGATTTTCAATTCTGACCAACCCTGCATCAATCAAACACAAACCGTCATCCGGGTTATAGACCAGATAGCTTATCAAAATGTGCGGATAAATTGCGACGGATCGAATCAAAATTATACAGTCATTTTTGATATTGTGCGCGGCGACACTGCCAACTATCAGGTGACCGGAACAGGAGGCACTTTGACAGGTACGACTTTCACCAGTGTGCCGATTGCCAGCGGAGACAATTATTCTTTTAGTATCAGCGACGGATCGCCTTGTACGCCTCTGGTGCTTTCGGGAAATTTTGACTGTAATTGCGTCACCTCGGCTGGCACGATGCAGATTCCGCCCGTGGCGCTGACTTTTTGCGCCCAGCAAACCGCCATTGTAAATCACAACGGCAATCAGATTTTGGATGGCAACGACTTGCTCCAGTTCATTTTACATACCTCGTCCATTGACCAGCCTGGAATGATTCTGGCGACTAATAGTTCTCCGCAGTTTGATTTTCAATTGGGTACGATGGACTATAACGTACTTTATTACATTTCCGCAATAGCGGGCAATAATGACGGCAGCGGCAATGTGTCTTTGGCTGACTCCTGCCTGTCGGTAGCGCCGGGTGTTCCGATTATTTTTTATCCTGAACCGGTTGCAAGTTTTTTGACGGAAGGAATTATTTGCCGTGGCGACACCTTTAATCTGCAAATATTCTTCCAGGGTAAATCGCCTTTTTATTATGAACTTGCCGTAAACGGCGACCCGCAGGGAGTAGATAGCACAGAGTTTGGTATCATCACCATCCCGGTGACGCCCGATACGACCACGACGTACGAATTACTGGGTTATCGCGATAGTTTTTGTATCGGCTCTTTTCTTGATTCGGTGGCTATTGTGCGCGTCAGAGAGCCTTTGCAACTGACACCTCTTGATACAATTTTTTATCCGAATGGAAC
>CALMIT010000100.1 GCA_937864255.1 uncultured Saprospiraceae bacterium | reverse complement strand
ATCACGCCGTACTTGTCGAATTATTTTCCCTGCCGGGCGCTGAAATTTTTTATACCCTTGACGGCAACGAACCTAAAAGCGCCGCCGCCCTCCGTTATAAAAAACCAATAGCCGTCACGCAAAGCAGCGTGTTGCGGGTTGCCGCGGTAAGAGCCGGCAAATGGAGCAAAACCTTCGCCCAGACCTATCTGATCAACGAACCTGCGACTACTTTGCCGGTCGTCTCGGTCAGCGTGCCTCCCGGCATTTTGTTTGATCCGGTTGACGGTTTATTTATGAAAGGGCCTAATGTGGTAGATTCTTTATACAAAAAACCCGGCGCCAATTTTTGGAGTCGCGCCGAAGTCGCAGCTCATGTTCAGTATTTTGACCGGAAAGGCAACAGCGTTTTCAACAGCCGGACGGGGTTTAGAATTTTCGGAGGACTGAGCAGGCTGATGCCTCAAAAATCATTCGCCATTGTGATGCGCGACCGCTACGGCGAAAAGCGGATGAAATACCCGGTCTTTGGTAAAGCCGGTCCGAAAAAATTCAAATACCTGGTTTTCAGAAATTCGGGCAGCGACTTCGGGCTTTCACACTTTCGGGATGCTTTTATGACCGGACTTCTGGACGACTGGGATATTGAAAAACAGGCCTACCAGCCCTGCCATATTTATCTAAACGGCGAGTATTGGGGGATTTACAACATCCGCGAAAAAATCAACCGCTATTTTCTGGAAACGCACGAAGAAGTGGACCGCGACAGCGTGGAAATCATCGAACACTGGCGCTCGCTGCGGCAGGGAAGTCTGCGCCATTATGTCGCCATGCTCAAATACATGATTGACAACGACCTCGCCGAAACCCGTCATTACAATTATGTACAATCGCGCATGGAAGTGGATAATTTTATGAATTATCAGATTGCGCAGATTTACTTCGACAATCAGGATGCGGGCGGAAATATCAAATTCTGGCGACCAAAACGCCCCGAAGGACGCTGGCGCTGGATAATCTATGACACGGATTGGGGCTTTGGTTTGCAAAATAAAGAAGCGTATAAATTCAATTCGCTTGCTTTTCATACACAAGCCGACGGCCCGAGTTGGCCGAACCCGCCCTGGAGTACTTTTATTCTGAGAAATCTTTTGAAAAATAAATCTTTTGAAAAGCAATTTATCAATCGCTTTTGCGACCACCTGAATTCCACTTTCGAAGAAAACCGCGTGGTAAATAAAATTGACTCTTTTCAGCGATTGCTCGCGCCGGAAATGCCGCGCCACGTGGAAAGGTGGCGGCTGAAAAAAAACAAATGGGCAGATCAGGTAAGCCTCATGCGAATTTTCGGGCAGGAACGCCCCAATTATGTGCGTATGCACCTGATGGACAATTTTGACACGGGCCACCAGGTGAATTTAAACCTCGAAGCTACAGGCGGAGGAAAAATCATTTTGAACGATCACCTCGCTGTTGCCGATAAAAATTTCTCCGGCATATATTTTCAAAAAATACCCGTGGCGCTTAAAGCCGTACCTTTTTTCGGTTATAAATTTTCGCATTGGGAGGGAATTGATATGGACGCCGGCGTGAGAGAATTTACGCTCCGTTTTACCAAAAAAGATTACCGGATCAGAGCCGTTTTTAAAAAGTACGAACACCCTTTGTCCGGCAAAGTAGTCATCAACGAAATCAGTTGTAACAACCGTCAATCAAAAGACTGGATTGAACTTTACAACCTCTCTGACCAGCCGGCGCGTCTGAAAAACTGGATACTAAGCGACCGGAAAAACGAATACCGCCTCCCCGATCTCACCATAAAAGCCAAAGACTACGTAGTGATATGCGAAGACTCCAGCAGTTTTTACAACGTATTCCCGAAAGCGTACAGCGTGAGTTCGGGTCTTACTTTTGGGCTGGACAAACGTCTGGAGGTCATCGGACTTTATTCAGGCGACGGCGCTTTCATAGACAGCTTAGCGTATAGCGTAGCGCCTTCCGATTCGGTATTCACGCTCAGCCTGCTGCTGCCCTGGCTTGACAACTCCAATCTCGACAATTGGGAAATCCGAAAAGGAACGGGCACGCCAAACGCAGCAAATCCTTATTATGTGGAAAGCAGAATACAGGCGCGCCAAAAAGCCTGGATGGAAATTGGCAGCGCCCTGGCGGTGTTGATTCTGGCGCTTGCTTCGCTTTACCTGCGCCACAAAGGATATTTTTAAAAAAGCGCGAAGAATTACATTTTTTGAAAACGCTCTACGGAAATGTCTGCTCCCGCTGTCAGGCGTAAAAGATATTGTCCTGCCGGAAAATTATGCACGTCCAAAATGTAAGAAGTAGTTCCTTTTTCCAAAACTGCCTCGGAAATTTTTTGACCCGACAGGCTAAAAACTTCCAATAAAGCGCCTTCCGGCAATTCTTCCGAAAAGGACAATTCGGTTGAAATATCTGCCGCCGTAGGTTGCAATTGCAGGCGTCTGTTTTTGTTGAATTGTACGGATTCTATCTCACTAAACTGGGAAGTGCCGTCAAAATCTACCTGCCGCAGCCGGTAATAATTGATGCCCGGTTCGGGAATTTTATGCTCAAAACTATACTCGCGCTCGCGGATACTCGTGCCTGCGCCCAGCACCTTTCCGATAGTTTCGAACCGGTCGCCATCCACGCTGTGTTCTATGTAAAACATCTCGTTATTGGATTCCGAAACGGTTAACCAGGAAAGTATCACCTTTCCGGCTTCGCTGTGCGCAGAAAAAGCGGACAGTTCTACCGGCAATATGGACGAAGCATTGAATGCGCCGAACAAGTCCGCAGAAGAGCCTACCCTGTCTGCCGTCACGTTTCCGGAAACATTGGGCGCATTGGCGGGCGCGGGCGTTACCGTAAAATTCCGCGTCCAGCTATTGGTACTCTGCAACGAACCGCCAATCGGCGACACCGTACAATTTATCAGCGTGTTGAAAGAAACGCCGTAGCGCGCACCGGCGGGCGGGTTTACTATCTTGGCTTCGAGCGTAAAAGGCCCCGAATAGTCAGACGGGTAAGTCAATTGTAAAAATTCCTGCGAAAACGAAGTGGTAATGCCGATGAGCCAAAAAAAGGAAAGCAAAAAGATACCCTTTTTCATGGGGAGTGATTTTTTAATGAGTGATAAAGATTTTTTGAACTAATAAAATAGTGGGAGCAAAAATAGGCGCATGGGCAATGGCGATCAAGTAAAAAAGCCTCCGCAGAATCTGCGGAGGCTTTTTTAGGGCATTAACAAAAAAAATACTTGGAAAAAATTACACTGTCTCTAAAAAACCGCGCCTAAAAAAAGAATTTACAGTTTTTGAAAAGGTATCGCTTCGGAAAATTTGGCGCTCTTTAAACGGATAAAATAATGCCCCACCGGCAAATCGGAGACGTCAAACTGCTGCGACAGAATTTCCTCCTCAATATTTTTTACTGCCAGCAGCGCACCCTGCGCCGAGATGATTTCCGCCACAGCGCCAAGTAACGGTTCCTGCCATTCGATTTCGAGTTGTGTCGCTACCGGATTACCGCGCAGCCGGAAGATTGCCGGGTTTTCAAAATTGACAGCCACTATCCGGCTGTACTCGAATGCGCGGTCAAAGTCCACCTGTTTGAGGCGGTAATAGTTGGCGCCCGATTTTGGCGAGTCGTGTATAAAAATATACTGCCGCGCCGGCAGCGTCGTACCCCCGCCCGCTACCTTACCAATCGCAGAAAAATGGTTTCCGTCCGCCACGTGTTGTATCACGGCATAATCATTATTGGTCTCCGTAGCGGTGCTCCAGGTGAGTTGGGCCTTATTTTGCTTTTTTTCTACTTTGAAGTTGGTGAGTTCGATGGGGAGAAGTGAGCCATCAAATGAACCTATGGGGAATTGGGAACCACACGTTGAATTGGTATTACAACCATCAGTTGCATCTGCTCCGCTTAAACTCCATTCACCCACATTAAAAACATGGTTAGGAAACGTGTTATCTCCCCTATATGCCCAACCATCCTCATAATACCATGACTGCCCAGTACCATCAATTCCTATTACCCCGTAAATATCAATATTAGAAGATCCATTGTATAGTGTAATGACATCGTTCCCATTTACATTTGGTGATGGTCCTATTACGGTATAAATAGGATTGGTTATTAAATTAAAATACGTCCTAAATGAAGCGTCTTGGTTAGTTACAATCACATAAACAAAACTTCCCTCGGGAACAACCCCCAAAGTAGTTAGTGATGTAGAATTACTCACATTAATACTTCCATTATTATAGCTCCTTAAAGCCCATCCAGAAAAATCAGTCGTTTCATAAACATAAAGTTCAGCGAATTTTGGGGCTCCACCAGATAGAGGCCCATCAAATATGCCAGATATTAATACTTGAGAAGTTATACTATTCAAAAAGATTAAATGGCCCGTTAATAGAAAAAAAATCTTTTTCATGTGTTTGTTCTTTTAAGTAGTGCGACAAAAATAGAGTCCGGGTATGGATGCCTTGTCAAGTTGTTTTTAAATAATCATTAATTCTGCCGTGCAGAAAGACAAAATCTTCAGCACCTGTTTTTTAAAAAAAATATCCGAAACCCAAACGACTTAATTGATTACCGGTTTTGGTGGGGAATTTTAGTTTTCAGTTTTCAAAAAATTCCTGTCTGACCAGCACGCAAATATAAAAACGGCAATTCAAAAATTTTCCTTTAACCGGTTTTTAAAAAAGAAAAACCCGCCAAACTTGCGCCTGGCGGGTCAAGGTCCTTGCGGAATCTTACACATTACACAAGGAATTTTGCCTCCTATTTCCTGTTCTTGATATTATCCAAATACCGTTCCAATTCCATCTCATCATATACTAAAACTTCTCTAGGTTTACTTCCTTCCGCCGGACCTACGATACCTAACATCTGCAATTGATCCATAATGCGACCTGCGCGATTGTAGCCGAGCTTGAGCCGGCGCTGAATCATCG
>CALMIT010000099.1 GCA_937864255.1 uncultured Saprospiraceae bacterium | reverse complement strand
TATATTCAAACTGTCCTGAGCCGGCAGAACGCTGATAATCAACAGATTGAAAAACAGAAAACTTAAAAATTTCATCATATCCGCTTTGGTTTTAAAAATTTATTCGATTGAAAATTCTTTTGAAACACTGTTGCTTCCACTTTTTATGTCCACTTTGTATTTTCCTTTCCGCAGGTACCACTTCCCGTTTTTCTTACCTTTTTCCAAATATATTTCATCCTGCTTTTTGTCGCGTTTTTCATTGAGCCATTTTTCATAAACTTCTTTTTGACTTTGGTCAAAAGTGAGATCATATTCGGCATAATTCAAGCCGCGCTCAACTTTTTCCGTCCACGATTTCAGCAAGATAGAATCTGCAAAAACGCTTATCGTCACAGTCGCAGGCATTTTTGAAAAAATGGGGATTAAAAATTCAGGCTCGTTGAGATCGAGCCATTTTGACCAGTTAGTTCCCCAATTGCCATTATACCTGACTTTTTTCATATCAAAAACAAAAATTTCTTTTTCCAAAACGCTGTCCGCCAGTTGCTGCACCTGCGCCACGTCGCCCACATAAATGGAACGCCCGTGCGTACCGATAATCAGCTCATTTTCACGCGGATGCACCACCACGTCATGCACCGCCACTGCCGGCAATCCTTCTTTCAAAGCCATAAAATGCTCGCCCCTGTCCAGCGAAATATAGACGCCGTGGTCAGTGCCGACATACAACAGATTCGGGTTTTTCGGATCTTCCTTTACCACGTTCACCGGTTCGAGCGGCAGGTCTTTGCCTATTTTTTTCCAGGTTTTTCCAAAATCTTCGCTCACATAAACCATCGGATTCATGTTGTCCCAACGATAGCCGTTGAGCGCCACATACACGCGCCCCTTTTCGTGATGCGAAGCCTGCACGCGGGCTATCCAGTAATTTTCAGGCAACCCGGGCGTGATATTCGTCCAGCTATCTCCGCCGTCTTTGGTCACATACACCAGCCCGTCGTCGCTGCCGGCGTATATCAAACCAAATTTCAGCGGCGACTCATGTACCGCCGAAAGCGTACCGAAAGGCACATTGCCCTTGCGCCCGCCCTTCGTCAAATCATCGGAAATGGCTTCCCATGTTTTGCCTTGATCAAGACTGCGATGCAGTTTGTGGCTGCCCATGTACAAAATATCCTGGTTGTGCACGGAAAGATGAATCGGCGTTTGCCAGTTGTAGCGATAAGGGCGTTCTCCCAATTCATGTTGGGGAGAAATACGCTCCGTCTTGCCGTTTTTTGTATCCATTCTGAAATATACGCCAAACTGGTAGCCCGTGTAAACCGTCGTATTGTCTCTCGTATCAATCATCACCTGCATACCGTCGCCGCCCAAAATGGTTTTAAAAGGATAATTGCCGTCCATCTGCCAGGCATCGTCCGGCTCGTAAGTTGAAGTACCTTTCCACACGCCGTTGTCCTGTGTTCCGCCGTAAATATTGTACGGCTCCGCCATGTCCACATTGATGTAATAAAACTGCCCGACCGCCGGATGTTGCACTTTATACCAGTTTTCACCGTCGTCGTAACTGATATTAATGCCGCCGTCGTTGCCCAAAATCAAATGCCCGTCGCGGTTTGAATCTACCCAGAGTGCGTGGTGATCCACGTGTACATTTTTGCCATTGATACTCTTCCAGGTCTTGCCGCCGTCGGCAGATTTGAGTACCGGCACACCGAAAATGTATAATTTTTTTGCATCGCGCTGCGAGGCGCGGATTTGTCCGAAATAATATCCATAGGTATAAAAAACATCATCAAGGAATTCGTCGTGCGTTCTCGTCCAGCTTTTGCCGCCGTCGTCGCTGCGATACACCTCGGCGCCGATTACCTCGGTATCAAAAAGCA
>CALMIT010000098.1 GCA_937864255.1 uncultured Saprospiraceae bacterium | reverse complement strand
CCAAAAATCGCTGGAAAAGAAAAAATCGCTGGATTTTGAAGGGAGTATGTTGCCGGGAGTGGAGCATTTTTTCCGGGCTTTCGGCGGGCAGATGGAGCCTTATTTTGTGGTGTTCAAATATGCGCGAATGTTAGCTCTGCTGCGCATTTTGTCAGGCAAGAAAAATTAAAGCACGCGGCTGTTTTGGTCGCTGTGTGCGGCAACTGGAAAAAACTTTTCCAGCTTTTCCAAAAGCAAATCAAATTGTTGCTCGGCAGAATATTGAAGCAGTTGATCCTTTTTAAACTGCCATCCCGTGTGTCCGTCGCGCAACCAGTTGCGGTAAAGTTCGAGGATGAAATTTTCCGTTTTTTCCAAAAAGGCGTCCTCATTAAGTGTACAAAGCCCCGCATTTGTGTCTGAAAAAATATCGAGAATTTCCTGATCCTTTTCACCTTGTACGATAGCCAGCACTGGTTTTTGCACCGCAATGTATTCAAACAATTTGCCCGTCAGGATGCCGCTGAGTTTTGAACTCGACCAGGTGAGCATCAGATTCAGATCGCTGCGTTGTTGCAATTGCAGGGAAGTGTTGTGCGCGAGATAAGGATGAATTTCAGAGATATTTTCCAATTTGTATTGGCGCATCCATTCACGCCAGAGCGATTGGTCTTTTCCGGCGTAAACGATGCGTATTTTATCAGGCGCTATTTTTCCTTCGTTTATCAATTTTGCCAAACTTTTCCAAAGTACGTCTGCCGACTGCCAGCCGTAATACAAAGAGCCGGTGTAGGTGATTGTAAATTTGGAATTGGGCAGTGATTTTTCGCCCGCCGCCTGCAAAAGCGCTTCCGGAAAACCGTTGAGCACAACTTGAATGTCCGGGTGATATTGCCGGAAATGCTTCGCTAAACCACCGGAAACCGTCGTGACGATATCTGCTTTTGAAAAAATGGCGCGATTGATGCGGTGCTGGAGTCGCGGGAAAAAAACGTTCCGGCGATTCGGGTCCACATGCGGGTCGCGAAAATCGGCAACCCAGCACAGGTGCGGGAATTTCCTTTTCAATAGCCAGCTCACCAAAACGTCGGCATAAGGGCGGAAAGAAGTGTAAACAAGATTGATTTGGAGCTCTTTTATCAACCGGCTTGCCTGCCGGTAAGCGTTCCAGACGTATGCCAGCCCGCCTTCGCCCACAAGTATATTAAAAGGAATTGTGTCCAGCAACCTGACCGCCCACCACCAGAGCAACGATGGTTTTTTAAATTCGGGAATTGCTGGTGTGTCAGACTTTGATTTGAATAAACGGACGATGTTTTTGTAATCAAAAGTTTCGACCTGCTGTATGGTCATGTTTTTTGCCTGTACCTGCTCGCCGGTTTTTTTAGAAGTAATGATATGGAGGTTGCCAAAATTTTTTGCCAGCAAAACCGCGATGCGGTAATTGCGTAAAGCGCCCATGGGTTGCTTCGGTGGAAAGCTACAGGCTATTTGCAGTGCGTTTACCTTTTTCAATAAGGCTTCTTTTCTACTCACTAATGCGTCGTCAAGGTTTATCAATAGTCTGAGTTTGCGGCCGTGCCGGTTATTTTTTTGTAAAAGTAGAAAAGAATTGGGATGTGATGATGTAGCCCCTCCCGGCCTCTCAGAAGGGGAGAAGAGGCGATGTAGTTATTATAAACTTTGTGTCCTTTTGTGCAAGTCTTTGTGCGCTTAGTGGTTCTATTTTTACCACAAAGACACAATGGAAACACAAAGAGCACAAGAGAAATTTCCTCCCTCATCCTCCTTCATACACGCTCATAAACCCTGAACAAATGACGAGTAGCGAGCACCAAACACCCAATACCAAAAATCAAAGATATCCTTCCTCCGGATTCAACTTTTTCGTGACCGCTTTGATGTCCTGTTCTTTTGATTTTGGGTAGATCATGAGCACGTCGCCTTCGTCCACGATGATGAAGTCTTCCAAATCGCGTAGTACCAGCAGTTTGTTTTTTGGAGCGCGGATGAGGCAGTTGCTCACGTTTTCGAGCAAGGTGTGGCTGCTTTGGACGACGTTATTTTCACCATCCTTTTCACTTTCGGCGTGCAGGGAAGCCCAGGTACCCAGGTCGGACCAGCCGATGTCGGCGGGCAGGGTGAAGACGTTTTTGGCTTTTTCCATGATGGCAAAATCCACCGAAATACTGCGGCTTTTCGGGTAGTTTTCATTGATAAAATTTTGTTCTTCGGCGGTATTGTAAATGCCTGCGCCTCCGGCGAACAGCGTGTAAATATCGCTCGCATTTTCGCGGAAAGCGTTCAAAATGGCTTTTGCGCTCCACACAAAAATGCCCGCATTCCAAAGATAATCGCCACTGGCGAGGTAGCTTTTGGCTGTTTCGAGGTCGGGCTTTTCTTTAAATTCCAAAACAGGGTGTGGCGCCTCGCTGTCTCCTTTTACAAATTTGATGTAACCGTAGCCCGTGTCGGGTCGGGTGGGGGAGATGCCGAGCGTACACAGAGCCTCATTTCGGGCGGTGAAATCCAGCGCCGTTTTTATTTTTTCTAAAAATGCCGCCTCTTTCAAAATGATGTGATCGCTGGGCGCCACGACAAAATTTGCTTGTGGATCAATATCAAAAAGTTTAAAAGCAGTGTAGGCAATGCAGGGCGCGGTGTTATTGCGGCTCGGCTCGCAGATGATTTGATTGTCCGTCAGTTCCGGCAAATGTTCTTTGACCAGCGTTTTATAAGCCGCATTTGTCACGATGAAAATATTTTCTGCCGGGCACAAATGCAAAAAGCGCTCAAACGTGAGTCGCAAAAGTGATTTGCCGACGCCGAGGATGTCCAAAAACTGCTTGGGTCGCGCCTCGCGGCTCGCCGGCCAAAACCTGGCTCCAACGCCGCCCGCCATAATGGCTACGTAAGGGTGTTTCATGGTTGTAAATTTGCTATTCGGTGTTTGGTGTTCGCTACTTGTCATTTGTTCAGGGTTTATGAGGGTGTATGAAGGAGGATGAGGGGCTACATCAACATATCATCTGGTCGTTCCGGCAGATTTTTAAAAAGGTGAAAATGCAATTCGCTTTTCGGAAAAACAATCGCCCAGGCGGTGAGGAAAAGAATTTTCAAATCCGTAAAAAAAGAACAGTGGGTCTGGTACCATTTTTCCAGTCGGCCTTTGTACGGATAAATTTCATTTTTATAAAACTCCCAGGGGTCTTTGCCCGCCTCTTTTACCCGCGTGATGATTTCCTCCTCGTTCCTGAAAATAACGGAGCCGATGCCGGTGATACCCGGCGGCACATTATAAATCACCGCCTGCACGTCGGGCGGATATTGATCAAAACTCTTTTGCATAACCGGCCGCGGGCCGACGAAGCTCATGTCGCCGAAAAGTACATTGAGCAACTGCGGCAGTTCGTTGATTTTTGTTTTGCGCAAAAATCCGCCCATCGGCGTGATGCGCGGGTCTTTTTTCAAAGTAATAATGCCACCCGTCATATTCGGACTGTCCTTCAGCATGGTGGCGAATTTGTAAATATTGAATCGCCGGTTTTTGTAACCCACTCGTTCTTGCAGGTAAAAAATGTAACCCTCACCCGTGAGTTTCAGACTGATGATGATGGGAATCAATAAGGGAGACAATATCAATATCGCTGCGGCTGAAAATAAGATGTCGAAGATGCGCTTGAGTAGGCGGTACATATGAGACAAGGAGATTTGGGGACTTGGAGAAGCAGAGAATAGAAATTCAATAATTAATTTAAATAGTCCATTTATCTGGATTTTTTATCATTACTATTAATTTTCCTATGATGTAATCATATTCTTGGTAGAGAGCATGGTAAAGGGATTTTTCCAAATAGTTACATTCAAATGCAAAATCCAGCCATACCTGTGTTTCGGCTGATTCTGACTCACAATCGCTTAATTTTGCTATGAAAGCGGCTTTATATCTTCTTTTTCTGAAAGCTTCCGAAAGATTGGCACAAACCGACCTGGAGGATCTCCTGATTTGGTCTGTGAGAGAGTATCTTTCTTCTCCGGGGAAGCTTTTACTGATTTCAAAGATTTTCATAGCTGTCTCAAATGCCATTTTGTAAACAACTAAGTCTCGATGTGTTTTAATCTTTTCCATTTTTAGCTTTTTATAGTTTTCAAAAAAATCACTTATCATATTTCAAAGCACACACCAATTCGGTCGCCTCGTCACCCAGTCACTTTGTCACTCCCTCTTTCTTTCTCACATTTTCTGATCCAGCGACTTCCCTGTTTCGATATGTTCAAAATTTTCAATGAAACCGGATAGCAGGGAAACGATTTCTTCTTTTTTTAATTCTTCTTTTTTGAAAATGTCGTTTAGTTTTTCTAAAATGGAATCCAATTCGTGGAGTACTCTTTTTTTTGAGTTTTTGACAATGCCGAGCGATGTAAAAGTTTGAAAATCAAGCGTTTCTTCGTTCGGAAAAAACTCCTCGAAAGGCTTTTCGCCGCTGGTGTCCGATTCAAAATAATAGACCGGATAGCGGGTTGATTTTTCATTGAGCAGCAGCGCTTTTTGGCGCGCTTCCTCCTCGCTTCGGCAATATTCCGGCTCGAAACCGAAAGCCTCCAACAGCCGGTCGGCGATGTATGTGAAGGTCTCCATGTGCCGGGCGGGGTCGAGTTTTGGGAAAAAAATATCGCCCGAAGCGCCGAGCAGGCAGGCCATCAGACAGATTTCGCCCGATTCGGCCGGCGATACAAAAAAGCGCTTCACATCCGAGGGCGCAGAAAAGGGCTGCTTTTTTGCAAGCCGCTCCATAAAACCCGCTGGCAGGCTGCCGTTCGAAAAAGCGACATTGGCGAAGCGCGCCGTCGTCACCGGTATTTTTTCGGCGTAAGCCATGATAACTTCTTCCATCAATTTTTTGCTGGCGCCCATGATATTGACCGGATTGGCAGCCTTGTCGGTCGAAACGCAGAAAAAATGGCGCGGCGGCTGTTCTGTCAGCATGTCGAGCAGCGCTTTGGCTTTGAGTACATTATTGTCAATCATCGCCTCGATGGAGTAGGTGTCTTTTTCGCTGCGGACGTGTTTGTGGGCGGCAAAATTGGCGACGATATCGAAAGGTCCTTCCCGGAAAAACAGTTTCCTGAAAACCGGATCGCCGAAGTTGACCGGGTAGGTTTTGTAGTCGTCGGGAATGTTGAAACCGGTCGCGCTGCGCAGGTCGCGGGTCAGTTCGGTCAGCCCGTTTTCATTGATGTCAACCACGTACAATTTGCGCGGCGCACCGTAATGCAGCAGCGCTTTGATGAAAGAACTGCCGATGGTACCTGCTCCGCCAATGACCAGCGCAGCACTGCCGTCTATTTTATTTTTTAAAACCGCACGGTGGCTTTCAAGGTCTTTTTTGAAAAAACTTTCGGAACGTTTCGTGACCTGTGCCGCGATGAATTGGTTGATGTCGAAAAGCATTTTTTGAAAAATTGGATTTCTCTTATAAAAGCACAAAAAACCTCTGCGATCTCCGCGCCTCTGCGAGAAATTTTAAAACAAATCTTTGATGAAGCGCACCACCCGTTCGGCTTCTTCGTCTTTCAAATTGGTGGAACAGGGTATGCTGAGGCAAGTGCGGTACACCGCGTCGGAATGGTCTTCGCGCCGGATGTACAGGTCGTTTTGAAACATACGCAGCTGATTCATCGGCATCCAGAAAGGGCGGGACTGCATCTCGTTTTCATTCAGGTGTTTTAAAACCTGCTTTTGTTTTTCTGTCTGAAAAGTAAACAGCCAGCAATTCGGCTCCACGCCTTCCGGCACTTCCTGAAAACAAATGTCGCCCACGCCGCTCAAGGCATTTTTATAAAAAGCATCTATCTCTTTTTTTCTTTTGATAAAACCGGGCAATTGTTCCATTTGTGCCACGCCGATAGCGGCGAGTACATTCACGAGGCGGTAGTTGTAACCAATTTCGTCGTGGATGTATTCAAAAGGATCGCATTTGGCTTGGGTGGTCAGGTGTTTGGCTTTTTTGGCCAACGCTTCATCATTTGTGACTATCACGCCGCCGCCGCCCGTCGTAATGATTTTATTGCCATTAAAACTAAAACAGCCGAACTCGCCGAAACTGCCCGCGTGCCGGCCTTTAAAATAAGAACCCAGCGCCTCGGTAGCATCTTCCACCACTTTCAGGTGAAACCTCCGGGTGATAAACATCAGCCGCTCCATATCGCACATATTACCGAGTACATGTACGGGCATCACGGCGCGGATGGGGCGTTTGTCTTTTTTTAAAATCAGCACTTCTTCATCGTTGACCACCGTGTGGTCTGCAAGAAATTCTTCCAACAAATCCAAATCCATCTGCCAGCTACGCGGATGCACGTCTATCAAAATCGGGTCGGCGCCACAGTACTTGATCGCATTAGCGCTGGCGATAAAAGTGATGTTGGGCAGCAGCACATAATCGTCGCGTTGCACGCCCGACAACATGAGCGCGATGTGCAGCGCGTTGGTGCCGTTCACTGCCGCCACGCCGTGACCTGCGCCTGCAAAATCGGCCACCATTTTTTCAAACTGATTCACATACGCGCCGACGGAAGATACCCAGCCCGTGTCCAGGCAGTCTTTGACGTATTTCCATTCATTGCCGGCGATATTGGGTGCGGAGAGCAGGAGCATGTGCTAATGAGATGATTTGCTGATGAGATAGTGTTCGGGGGAAGATCGTAGTTCGTGGATTTAAGAAAAGGGGACGAGGGAGACGGGGTCTTGTTTTTAAAAATTCGTCACTCGCCACTCGTCATTCCACACTTGTCAGGGTTTCTGAAAGCGAAGAAGGGCTGGTTAATCTTCTCAAAAATTTCCCTTACCATCAAAATTTATACGCCCCCGAGAGTTGCAGCGATTGAAGATAGAGATAGGACTTTCCAATCTCGTTGCCCTCAACGTCCGTATATTCGATGGATGATTGTGGTGAAAGTCCGTGCGTATAGCGGAAGCCCGCTTCAAAATGGTCGCTGATCAGGTAAGTCACATCGCCCGTCAAATTGACTTTTACTTCATTTTCTGAAAAAAAATCAAAAATCGGCTCCGGATTTTGAGCAATCAGCATGGATAGTTCCGGACCCACGCCCAGTTGTATTTTTTTGATTTTAAACTCAGCCAATACGGGCAAGGTGATAAAATCGAGATTATATTTTGCGTCTTTGAGTGCTTTGTTAAAATGGATTCCTCGTCGGGAAAATCCAAGTTCCGTCCTCACAGAAAGCCAGTTATTAAAAGGTTTTTGGATAAAAGCGTGTATGTGGAAACCCGGTATAAATCCAGTTTGATCAAAGTGCGTGTTTGGAGAATAAAACCCTCCCGAATAATTTGCGCCGGCTAGTACGCCGAATTCCAATTGTGCAAATGATTTTTGAAAACCCAAAACGCAGAGAAACAGCAGCGGCAGTAATAATTTGTTTTTCATCATTATGGTTTTAGATGTGAAAGAATTGCCTTTAAACGGAAAAGATTTATCTGCGATATATTTTAACAGGTAAAGAGCAGCCCCTCCCAGCCTCCCCGAAGGGGAGGAGTATTCAGAGGGAGGTCGTAAGTTCGTAGATTTAAGAAAAGAGAGGGAGACGGGGTGTTGTTTTAAAAATTCGTCACTCGTCATTCAAAATTCCGTATTCTATATTCATCACTCGTCACTCCTCATTTGCCGGGCGGGATTACCCACGACGGTAGCGCCATCCGGCACGTCGCGTATGACCACAGCGCCGGCGCCTACCACTGCATTTTCACCAATTTTGATCCCTTGTTTTATGATGGCGCCTGCGCCTATAAAGGCATTTTTACCCCCCGCAACATCCCCCGCCAAAACAGCGCCCGGGGCGATGTGCGCAAAGTCATCCACGCGGCGTTCGTGTTCGATGATACAGCCGGTGTTGCAAATGACGCCCGTGCCGATTTCTGCCAGCGGATTGATGACCGCGTTGGCAGCCAGCATGACGCCGGATCCGATTTTAGCGCCGCGACCGATTTGCGCACCTGGATGTATGGCCGTTGCAGGCGACGGCAAATTTTGCGCTTTTAAAAATTGAAAAATTTGCCGTCGTGTAGCATTATCTCCGATAGCGATAAAATAGGGTAGGGCAGCAAATTTTTTAAAAACTGCCTCGTCTCGTTCACTGCCCAAGTAGGGAATTTGGAAAGGATTGAAAGATTTTTCCTCCCGGTCGCAATAGCCCGCCACCGACCAACCCATTTTTTCAAAAATATCGTACGCCACAAAAGCGTGACCTGAATAGCCGATGAGGATGACCGATTTTTCAGGCATTTTCTTTCATTAAATCCAGATAATACCGATGCAGTTTTTCATGTATCGCTTTACGCGAAAAATTGTCTTCGATGCGGCGGCGCAGCGCAGCGGCGTAAATGTTTGTCAAATCCGGCTTAGTGAGCGCGATGCGCAACTTTTCTGCAAGGTCATTTGCATTTTTCACCTCGAAAA
>CALMIT010000097.1 GCA_937864255.1 uncultured Saprospiraceae bacterium | reverse complement strand
TCTCGCACTCGCCTGCCTGATGCTGCGTCCGATCAATCTCCTTGTGCTCGACGAGCCGACCAACCACCTCGACATGATGTCGAAAGACGTATTAAAACAGGCAATTCAGGAATATACCGGAACCCTGATTGTGGTTTCCCACGACAGAGAATTTTTGAGCGGACTGACTGACAAAACGATTGAGTTCAGAGATAAAAAACTGCACGAATATCTGGGCGATGTGAATTACTTTTTGGAAAAACGTTCGATGGATAATATGCGGCAGGTAGAATTACAAAAACCTGTCGGTCAGCCGGTTGTAAGCGAAAAGCGACAAATGACCAATGAAGAGCGAAACGAAAAAAAGCGCCTTCAAAGGCTGGTTCAAAATCTGGAAAAAAAAATAGAACAACTGGAGCAGGAAATTGCCGTGCACGAAGCTGAAATGGCTGATCCTGCTTTTTTTGAAAAAGCAGATTCCTCAGATTTCATCCGAAAATACAACGAGAAAAAAGCAAGTTTAGAAACTGCCATGACGGAATGGGAAGAAGCGCAATCTGTTTTGGAGGAATTTGAAAGCCAGTTGAACTGACATTTTTTTAAAATTCAAGCGAAAGGCCAAGCCCCGTATATGCCTGCCCCAGAGGCGTATTTCCAAATTTGGGACTGAAGCGAAAAGAAAGATCGTCGCTGACGTCAAATTGCAGCAGGTGCGCACTCACATACGCTTCCAAAATGCCCGCGATATAAATCGCCGTAAGCCCGATATATGACTGCTGGCGGCGCTTGTCGTAAATATCTCTGAATTGCTTTAAGGTAGCTGCCGAAAAATTTCGATCAGAATATTGAGGGGGCAGGCGGTAAAGTTCGGCTCCGTAGCCATCGCCCATTTCATTATCCGGGGGGGTGTAAATTTCCGCCCCCAGCCCCACGCCGATAAGCCCGCCATAGATGACCGGCACTTTCACATACCACCATTTTTTATTGTAAATCTGCCCGCCGCCCGGAATGATAGAAAGCAGAGCCGCTTTTCGAGGATTTGGATAGTCGCCGGAGAAAAAGCCGTTTCGTTCTTTTTTGGGTTGTTCGACCTGCTGAGCAACAGTGTCCGCCTCAATCACATAAGCGGAGGTATCAATTTTGATTTTTTTCACAGGCGGCACAGAGTCGTTTTCGATCTGCGCATTAGCATAAAAACCAGTAAAAAAAAGGATGAGTATCGGAAAAAAAAGTTTCCGTTTCAAAAAACCGCCTAAAAAAAAGTAACTGAATTTGTCACACATGAGTATTAAAACTAATCACCTTCTTCCAAAACGTCAATCATCCGGTTGAGTTCCGCCGTTGAGCCAAACGGAATCACCAACTGCCCGCTGCCGCCTTTTTTCACTTTTAACTGCAATTTTTTTACGCCGAAAAACTGCCGGAATTGGTCTTCCACTCTTTTATAGTCTGTGGTCATGATATGCGGCTGCGTCTTTTTCACCTCTTTATTTTTGCCGTACTGCGCAATCATATTTTCCAAAGCGCGTACCGAGAGCGAATCACTAAGCGCCCTTTTAAAAAGTAAAAGTTGTAAAGATAAATCGTCCACACCCGCCAACGCCCGTGCGTGTCCCATGCTCAAATCTCCTTTTTTTATCGCGTTTTGTATTTCGGGCGGTAATT
Organism: uncultured Saprospiraceae bacterium; assembly: GCA_937864255.1. Classification (GTDB taxonomy): domain Bacteria; phylum Bacteroidota; class Bacteroidia; order Chitinophagales; family Saprospiraceae; genus JAGQWW01. Next base: position 2,983 of record CALMIT010000097.1, on the reverse strand, counting down.
TTAAAAGGCGCAGATAATTCGTGACGCTGCTGCGCTTTTTGCCGACCCGTTCGGAAAGATTTTCGTGTGTCAGATCACATTCGTCTATCAGCCGTTGGTAAGTAATTGCAACTTCTATTGCGTTCAAATCCTGGCGCTGGATATTTTCCACCAAAGCCATTTCGAGCATTTCCTGGTCGTTGGCGATTCTCACGTATGCCGGCACTTCGTCAAGTCCCGCTTTTTTGGAAGCACGCAGCCGGCGCTCCCCCGATATTAGTTGATACTGCTCGTGTCCGAGCCTGCGCACGGTGAGCGGTTGTATCAATCCGTGCGTTTTCAGTGAAGCGGCGAGTTCATTGAGTGCGTCTTCATCAAATTCTATCCTGGGCTGAAAAGGATTTACCTCAATTTGTCCCACCGGGATCATGGCTACGGAATGTGCCAGTTCTTTTACCACCATTTCCTGGTTTTCCTCCACCTGCTCGTCAAAATTGGTCAACAGCGCCCTGATGCCCAAACCGATTTCTTTTTTTTTCGCTTTTGCCATATACTTTGATTAGCCTACTTTTTCCACTTTTTTCTTTTTCGAAAAAAGCGGGTCATTATTTTTTATCAAAAATTCTCTCGCCAGATTCAAAAAATTAGTGGTGCCTTTGCTGCCCGCATCGTACAACACGACCGGCTGGTGCATACTCGGCGCCTCCCCTATTTTTGAATTTCTATGGATGATAGTCTCAAAAACCGGATCTTTTGAAATTTGGTGAATTTCTTCAATGACAATCGAGCCTAAACGGAGCCGGCTGTCAAACATCGAAAGCAAAATTCCTTCGATTTTCAATTCCGGGTTCAGCTGCTTTTTTACGAGATTGATGGTGTTTTTCAGTTTGCCAAGTCCTTCCAATGCGAAAATTTCACACTGCACGGGGATCAGTACCGAGTCGGCGGCCACCAGCGCATTGACCGTAATCAAACCCAGCGAAGGCAGGCAGTCTATGAAAATAAAATCATAATCGTCCCGCACCTGTTCGACGATATTTTTCAAAATGAATTCCCGCTTTTTCAAATTTGCCATTTCCAAATCCGCGCCCACGAGATCAATATCGGAAGGTATCAAGTCGAGATTGGGCGTGCCGGTTTTTACAATCGCCGTTTTGGGATCGGCCGCATTCACGAGGCAGTCGTAGATGTTTAATTCATGATCATTCGCCGTGACGCCCACGCCGCTGCTGGCGTTCGCCTGTGGGTCGGCGTCTATTAAAAGCACTTTTTTTTCCAAAATGGCCAAGCAGGCTGCCAGATTGATCGCCGTGGTTGTTTTTCCTACCCCTCCTTTTTGATTGGCAATTGCCACTACTTTTCCCATTCTCAGATTGATGTTTTTATACTGAAAATTACATTGACCAGCTTTCGCCGATATTTAAAAGAATCAACTTTTTGCCTTTGTCGGCAAATGCTTTTTTGGCGGCTTCGTGGTCTATTTTTATATATCCGAAAGTATCAAAATGACAGCCGATGATGGTGTCGCATGCTATAAACTCCGCAACAATCATGGCGTCTTGGTAGTCCATCGTAAAATTGTCGCCGATGGGCAAAATAGCAAAATCAAGGCGCGGACAAACCTGCGGAATTAATTTCATATCCAGCGTGAGCGCCGTATCGCCGGCGTGATAAAAACAAACTTCGTCGTTCCACACCACAAAACCGCCCGGATTGCCGCCGTTGCTGCCGTCGGGCAAGGAACTGCTGTGTATCGCGTTGACGAGTTTTGCCGTACCAAATTCAAATTTCCATTTGCCGCCGTGATTCATCGGGTGACCTTTCAGCCCCTTTTTTTCAAACCAGGAAACAATTTCATAGTTTGAGATTATCGTGGCATCGTTTTGCCGGGCTATCTCCGCCGCGTCGGCTACGTGATCGCCATGACCGTGCGTCAGCAAAATGTGTTTGACCTGAATGGAGTCGAGGCGAATATGAGCGGCTTGCGGATTGGGAGAAATAAAAGGATCGAAGAGTATCCGATGACCTTTTGTCTCGATTTCAAAACAAGCGTGCCCGTAAAAGGTCAGTTTCATGGTTATAAAAAATTGAGTAAAAAATGCGCGGTGAAGATACTGTCTTTTAAAAATTTGACCCTTTGCAAAACCAATTAATTTTCAAACTTTAAATTTTGACAGCCTGGAAGCAACTTTTGAAAACTTCTATTTTTTAAAATAGCGGTATGACGCTTCCACCAAGTCGCGCAGCACTTTGGCATCCACATCGCTCAGCTTTTTAATATACAGACAGGATTTGCCGGTTTTATACTTGCCAAGTTTCGACATGAGTTCGTCGTACCGGTCAAAGCCGGACATAATGTACAGCGTCAGGTTTTGTTTTCGCGGCGAAAAGCCGGTGATAAACCAATCGCCCTCTCTGCCGCTCTCGTATTTGTAACGATAATCGCCGAAACCTACGATGGACGTTCCCCACATTTTGGGCGGCGACTGGGTGATTTGTTCCATCATTTTCAAAATTTCAAAGGCGTCCTGCCTTTTTTGAGGTTCTTCGATACTGTTTAAAAAATTGCTGACGCTTTCATCATTCGGTTTGGTTTTGAGTTCAGCCATGGTGATAATTTTGAGTGGAAAATGAAACTTAAAAATCGGATTACCGAAAAAAGACAATCCGAAGACCGGCTTTATCTTTGGTCAAAAGTAAATTTTAAAATAAAAATCAGGCATAATGAAAAAATCCACGTTTGCAGTTTTGCTTTTCGGCGCTTTACTTTCATGTACACAAAACACCGGCGAGCAAGCCTCTGAAACCCCGACAAGCACAGAACAGCCCGCTGAAAACAAACCCAAAGATTTTACCGAAGCCGGCGGAGATATAGCCGCAGCTATGCAGAGCCATCTGCTTTCCAACCTGGAAAACGCCATCGCTGCGGGTGGAGTCGCCTCGGCGATTCAGTATTGCAATATTCGGGCTTCACAGCTAACTGATTCTCTTTCAAATGTTTACA
>CALMIT010000096.1 GCA_937864255.1 uncultured Saprospiraceae bacterium | reverse complement strand
TATTTACCCCGTCAAGATAGTTTATAAAACCATGATCCCAGGCATCGCCGTCGGCGGGTTTTTCGGGACCTGACAGGTACAGAATGTCGCAATTGATTTCATCATTTGAAACGGGACTCGGCGTATCGAAAGTAACAAAAGCACAGCCTTCATCACTCGAACTGAAGCCTGCCGAAATCGTATTATTGGTACTGCCGTCGGCGGGTACTATTAAATCTAGCGTATAAGGAGAGGTAGCGCCTGCGGCAGGATTTATGTACTCTTTTTTGCCGTTTACGGTGACAGTTATGGACTCGCCTTGCGGAATGTTACTCCATTCAACCGTCAAAGTAAGATTTGCCACATCTACCAAAAGCTGATCCACGCAAGTGCTGACCGAACTACCGGAAATGATAACCAAACCGCAATCCGGGTCATCACAATCCATCATCCCGTCGCCGTCGTCGTCAATGCCGTTTTCACAAAATTCCGGACAGTTATTTTGTACCTGCGCGTTGGCGTTGCACGAGCTTGTCGTGGAAAAAGCAGCTGTAACCTGCGAGGTTGTGCTGCCAAGCGGAAGCGGGAAAATCAGTTTTTGCGGAGAAGTCGTCGTCGCAGGGTTGATGATTTTGGTAAGGCCGCCCAAAGTGACGTTAATACTCTCGCCCGGAGGCGCATTCCCCCAGGTCACACCCACATCCACGAGCATATCGCCGTCGGCACAACTGCCGCTACCGTTCACCTCTCCCCCGCTGGCTTTTCCGAAAAGTCCGTAGTACACATATTGCTCCGCTCCGCGATTGGTCGTATAAGTCGTTTTTATTTGCGAAATTTTCTGGTTGGGACTAAGTGCTGCGAAAGTCCGGTTTTCTTTGCCCGAAATCGAAGATGTAATCCGAGCCGAAGCCGCATTCCAGTTGGCTGCGGGCGCAGGCTGCACCGTGCCGGGACCAATATCTGGAGTCATATCTCCGCCTGTAAAAGTCCAGCCGGAAAAGTTTGAAATTTTATTACCGCTTGCATCCCAGGCTTCTATTTTAACCGTATCGGCGTAGTCAAGGTCATAAACCAGGAAATAAATATTCTGGGTGGCATAGTCAAAATTATAAGTCAGTTCTACATAGCCGTCGCCGTTTATTTCAGAGTACAAAACAGGTACATTTTGACTCGCGCCAAATCCCAGCGCCGTATAATCCGTGTAAAACCCGGAAGCCCCCGGCGTCAATTGCGCACTGTAAAGCGAGGCGTTGGATTTTTTATAAAAAATGTCAAATTCGGGCTGTCCAGTCCAGGTGATATTATTAAATGCGCCTTGCAAAAAAGTACCCGCATCAGCGCCCGTGATATTCGCATACGCCGAGCCGCTTTCACATTTGCAATTTCCAATATCGGCATTTACAGACAGCGCGCAGGCGCAATCCGAGTCGTTTGAGTCTGTTTGCCCGTCGCCGTCGTCATCAAAACCGTTGTTGCATATTTCTGTACAGCCCGAAGTAGTTACACTCACAGAGACTGCATTGGAGTAAATCGTACCACATTCCTGGTTGCCGCTAAACGTGCAAGCCACGCGATAAAATTTCGTCGAACCGTTTGGCGAAGCTACGTAAGCCATCCCCGTCGCGCCATTTATATTTGTCCAGGTATTATTGTCGTCGGAAGATTGCCACTGAAAATTCGAAGTGCCGGAACCGCCGGTGGCGTTGACCGTGAGCGTCGTCGTTTGTCCGTTACAAATCGCGCCG
>CALMIT010000095.1 GCA_937864255.1 uncultured Saprospiraceae bacterium | reverse complement strand
AAAAAATCAGGTAAAGGGTAAAAAATATACCCAAAGAACCTACGAAAATTCCTATTTCCACCCAAGTCGGCGTGTAGTAGCTCCAGCTTGAAGGCAAATAATCACGTGCCAGCGTAGTAGCGATAATCACAAAGCGCTCAAACCACATACCGATATTTACAAAAATGGACATCAGGAAGGTCACCCAAATGTTGCGACGCATACTTCTGAACCAGAAAATCTGAGGCGATACAAGATTGCAAAACATCATTCCGAAATAGCTCCACCAGTAAGGCCCGGCTGCGCGGTTGAGGAATGCAAACTGCTCGTAGATATAACCCGAATACCAGGCGATAAATAACTCAGTCAAATAAGCCGTACCCACGATGGTGCCTGTGAGCAGGATCACCTTGTTCATACTTTCAATATGCGCCAGGGTGATATAATCTTCAAGTTTTAAAAGTTTGCGCGTCATGATCATCAGGGTCTGCACCATAGCAAATCCTGAGAAGATAGCACCCGCTACGAAGTACGGAGGGAAAATCGTAGTGTGCCAGCCTGGAATGACGGAAGTGGCAAAGTCAAAACTCACAATCGTGTGTACCGAAAGTACCAGCGGCGTTGCCAGACCTGCCAGTACGAGAGAGAGCGATTCCCATCTTTGCCAGTGTTTTGCACTACCCGTCCAGCCAAAAGAGAGGAAATTATACACTTTCTTTCTGATGCCTTTTGCTCTGTCTCTCACAGAGGCAAAGTCAGGAACAAGTCCTGTGTACCAGAAAAGTAAAGACACAGTAAAATAAGTCGAGATAGCAAAAATGTCCCAAAGCAGCGGCGAGTTGAAATTCACCCAAAGCGGTCCGCGTGTGTTTGGATAAGGAAACATGAAAAAATCAAACCAGGGGCGTCCGGTGTGCGTAGCCGGGAAAAGTCCGGCGCACATCACCGCAAAAATGGTCATAGCTTCCGCAGCGCGGTTTACGCCTGTACGCCATCTCTGACGGAAAAGCAAAAGAATGGCAGAAATCAAAGTACCTGCGTGACCAATACCGATCCACCAGACGAAGTTGGTAATATCATAGCCCCAGCCGACGGTGCGGTTGAGATCCCATGAACCGATACCAAACCAGACTGTCCAGCCGAGACTGAAAAGACCAAATGAAAGCACGGCGACAGACAAAATGAAAGCCACAACCCATTGAAAATTGGGCGTCTTTTCCGTTGGCCCGCACAGGTCTTCGGTGATCTGGTGATAAGTTTTATGTCCCGTAATTAATGGTTCCCTGATGGGAGATACGTGAGCACTCATATCTTGAATTAAAATTGACTTTATTAATTACTCATTTTTAAGAATCCAAAGCTTCGCTGCGATTCAAAACTTTGGCGCCGTACTGTACGGAAGATCTCACATTCACTTCTTCAAGTACAATATAATTCAACGGAGATTCAAGTTGTTTACTCAAATCGCCTTCCTTGTTATTCATGTCGCCGAAGGTAATGGCGCCGGTCGAACACGCTGTCTGACAAGCTGTTCTGACATCCGAATCCATCAATTTCCTGTTTTCCTTTTTGGCGGTAAGTTTACCTTCCTGCAATCTCTGTACACAGAAAGAGCATTTTTCCATTACCCCGCGCGAACGCACCGTGACGTCAGGATTTAACACCATGCGGGTAAGGTTGTCGGTCATGTAATATACCGAGCCTTCGCCGCCTTCTCTGTGGTGGTTCAAGTCCACCTCATTGGCAGGGAAAAGGTCGGCAGAAGTATAGTCAAGCCAGTTGAAACGGCGGACTTTATAAGGACAGTTATTGGCGCAATAACGCGTGCCGATACAGCGATTGTAGGCCATTTGGTTCAGCCCTTCATTGCTGTGATTGGTTGCAGAAACCGGACACACATTTTCGCAAGGTGCATTGTCGCAATGCTGGCACATCATCGGCTGATAAACCACGCTCGGATTTTCAAAATCACCATAGAAATACCTGTCAATTCTCAGCCAGGTCATTTCATGGTGGCGATGCACCTCGTGTTTTCCTACGATAGGCACATTATTTTCAGCCATACAGGCGATAGCACACGCTCCGCAACCGATACAGGTACTCAGGTCTATATGAAGTCCCCAATGGTGTCCCTGCTCGTAGATGTCTGTTTTATATTGCTCGTACGGATAAAGTGTCTGCTCATTCAGATGCTCAAAATGCTCGCGTTCGTGGTGCAGTTCTTCGACAAATTTTTCAATTTCACTCAATTTGGTTTGACGAATTACCGTCCGTTTTGTCAAAGCGCCCTGGTATCCTTCACCCAAAGACATTAAGGCTTTTTCATCCACATTTACGGATTCATTGGTAGCAGGGTCAACCTCCTTCACGCCCATCGTGTGGTGGTACTGAACACAGGCAAATTCTTTTTCCGTATCTACCTTGTCTGAAATATTGACACCTGTGGCATAATAACGGGTGTTGCC
>CALMIT010000094.1 GCA_937864255.1 uncultured Saprospiraceae bacterium | reverse complement strand
CGGGCGATGCTGTCGCCCCTGCCGGTGGAGCAGTATCCGGCGCAGGCTCTGGCGGTCGCTCTGTACGTGGAAGGCGGCATCCGCAGCGTGGAGATCGGCTCGGTGATGTTTGGGAAATACGACGCGCAGGGCAAGCTGATTCCTTCCATGATGGAACTGGTGCGACTGGCGATTCCGCGGCGGGTTTATACGCAGAGTCATATTGACTATGTAGCCGAAGTGATTTTGGAAGTATTCCGAAAAAAGGAAAAAATAAAAGGACTGAAAATCGTGGAAGAAGCGCCGATGCTGCGGTATTTTACGGCGAAAATGGAGGTGGCGGAGTGACGAATTACGAATTGGGAATGACGAGTTATCGGGAATTCTGATGAAATGATAATGCGCCAATCATAGTCAAAAATGATAAAAAAATGGCAGACTATTCGCTTTCTTCCTTTACTGCTTTTTTGATCTGACTTTTTAGAAATTTGGTTATTTTCTTTTTCGCTTCATCAGCTTTTTCCCCCTCAAGAATTTCTCTTTTCAGTACTTCGTTGGTGATTACTTCTTTTAAATCATCAAGTTCTATTTTGCTTCCTGCGCTAATTTTCCTTATTGTTTTGCGAATGGCGTCCAATACAGAGTCTGTAAGTAATATTTGTCCTATAAAAAACTTATTCAAAGATTGTTTTTGCAAATGAAAATCTTCAAGTAAGGACTTGCCGAGACTTTCTTTACTGACATAAAATAAAAGGTTTAAGTCATTTTCTTTTTTAGGAGATAATGTAAGAAAGTCAAACTCATACACCAAATCATTCGATATCGGTCTCCCGTAATTAATTTTGTAAACTTTCCATTTAATTCCGTTTGTCAGAATAACCCAATCAACACCTGAATTTGAACCATAATCAACTGCTTGTTTTATGTGGTCATCTTTTAAGTCAAGTCCAATTGCTTTTACTTCGATTAAAAACTTGAGCTTTTCTTCAATTTTTATGGCTAAGTCGCAAAAAGTCTTTTTTATAGAATATTCTGAAGTGACTTCAACATACTTATCAAAGCCAAAAACTTCATGAAGCATATCAGTGACTATAACTACAGTGTCGGATTCATTAATGTCTTTTGATTTTGCGACATTGAGAACTGATTGAAATTTTTTGACTCCTGTTACTAACCTGGGTTGGACTTTAGTGGGAATAGCTGCCATTGATTAAGTTTTTAAGATTTACCTATTTGATCGTAATAGAAATCCAATAGTTTCAAAAACTATTAGGCAAGTTTTCCCAAGATGTTTATTTCGGAATTTTAATTTTTTGATGGAAGCAAATGTAACTTATTTGTGTTACAATACAAATCGTGTTTCATCGGCTATTATTAAAACCTGTTACCCCCGAAAAAGCCAATAGCAACAGGCTCGGCGTATAAAAAATGCCGGTGGCAGCGCGGATCAGCGAGCCAAAAGATTGCTCCCCAAAAGCAGCGCCCACGCCTACGGTTATATCACAAAGCAGAAACAGCAGCATCGCGAGAAAAGCCAGCCGGGCATTGCGTTTTGGAAGAAAGCCGGCGTGCATGGCGGCGAATGCGGCGAGGCAGGAAGTAATCAAAAGTCCGCTATAAATGCCGACAGGGAGCGCCAGATTTTTAGACGATAGTGGAGCGTGGAGCAGAAAGTTGGAAAACAGCAGCATTGCAATACCAATTAATATCGCTGACAGGATGACGGGTATGTTGAGGATTTTAAAATTTGCTTTTTGCAGGTGCCGGACGATGAGCAGAATTTGCATAATAGCAAACAGCGCGATTCCGGTAATTAATTGATGGCGGAGTATCAGAAAATAATCGGCGATAATAGCGATGCCAAAAGCACCCGCTAACAACCAAAAATCTATTCGGGAAACCGGATTTTTCCAAATTTCAAAAATCAATAAACCGCAGAGTGCGGTCCGGCCGAAGCGCAATATTTCGCTCCCGTTTTTTAGTCCGGCATTTTCAAAAATACCCGCGTGAAAATGCCGCCACCAAATCAACAAATCAAGCGTAACGCTGAGTAGCGTGATGAAAATAATGACGGCGACGAGCAGCAAAGTCGCTTTTTTCATGCGGAAAAATATTTTTTTATCCTCTCAAATAAAAATTCTTCCCCGCCATTCCAAACTCGAAAAATTCGTCACTCACTTCACTTGTCTTGTTTGGCGAAAACGCGGCGGAGCAGGTCGCTGGTGCGCGCGCTGATATTGGTGCGGATATTCAGTTCTTCTTTTTCTACCATGTTGAAAAGACCTTTCAGCGCTTCTTTGGTGACGTAATCGTCGAGGTCGGGATTTGCTTTTTCCACGAAAGGAATTTTGTTGTAAGCGTTGACCGCGTCCGCCCAGTATTTTCGCGCTTGAAACTTGTCCAAAGAACTGACAATTACGGGATTAAATTCATTGTAAAGCGGTTGGTATGTGGTGCGTTGCAGGTAAGCCGTAGCGGCATTTTTTTCACCCATCAAAATGCCCATCGCGTCGTTGAAAGTCATTTGGCGAATAGCGCCCATAAAAATCGGCTTGGCTTTGGTGGCGGCATCTTCGGCGCCGCGGTTTATTTTTTCCAAAATCACATTTTCCACGTTGCTGAATCCGGGTACGTTTTTGAGTTTGTCGGTTATTTTGCGGGCTTCGGGCGGCAGCAGGATTTTGTAGGCGCTTTTAAAATAGCCGTCCTGTTTGCTCAGCGCGTCGGCGCCTTTGCTGATGCCGATATTCAGCGCTTCTTTCAGGCCGGCGGCGGCATCGGCGACGGTGATTTCGCCGGAAAGCACGGTCTTTAAAGCGCGATTTAAAGTAGCCTGGTCGCAGGAAACCAGCGTGGCGATTACCAAAAGGAGCAAAAGCGATTTTTTCATTGCAGGAAATTTTTTGTGAAACTGATTTTACAAAATACCAGACTCGTTCAGTCGCCCAAGGTAACGGATTTGGATTTATACGACGCGTTAGAAAAAAGTTATTCTTTAA
>CALMIT010000093.1 GCA_937864255.1 uncultured Saprospiraceae bacterium | reverse complement strand
GCGTTTTTCCAAAAATGCTGCACGGCTCCAGCGACACGTACAAGGTAGCGTCGGCGATGCGGTTGGCAAAAAGTTTTTCAGCCTGCCGGAATGCGTTTACCTCTGCATGAGCGCCGCCGTAAATTTCATGAAAACCCTCGCCAATAATGGCGTCTTCATAAACCAAAACGGCGCCTACCATCGGGTTTGGAGAAACATTGCCTGCACCCGATTTGCCCAAATCCAGGCAGCGTTGTAAAAACTTTTCTTCCGGTTTTTCAGTCATTTGTTTTATTTATATCAACAAAAGCAGTCCGCAAAACTATAAGCTGTAATTCAGAATGTTGGCATTCAATAATCTTTGTTTAACAATCGGGCAACAAAAATTTGTTTTGTCGAAAAGTAAGTTATTATATTTACGCGTTTTTTCATTTAAACTTTTCGAGCGTGTTGTACAAAATTAAACTTAAAAACGCAGACGATCATGTCGTCTTAGATGACAACGTCTATGAGTGGCTTACCACTGACCCCTACCTGGTCAAAATGGATTTCCTCAACAATCTTCGCCGGCACTCAAGTGGATGCGCCGTTTTTCAGAAAACCTGGAAAAAGGCGGATGGCGGTTACAAAACCGAAACCATCTATCTCCACAAGATTATTGCCGAGAAGTATTTGATGGGTTCGAAGTCTAAAAAGAACAATTTGGTCGGCGCCAAAAACGGCAACAAATTGGACTGTAGGGTAGAAAACCTGATTTATCGCTCCCGCGCTGTAGCCAGTCGGAAGCGGAAAACCAGTAGCAAAACCGGCTACACCGGAGTGTACCGTGAGAACAAGCGCTACCGTGCTGTGATCTCTATCAAAGGTAAATCCATGCATCTCGGTATGTATGATACTCCGGAAGAGGCGGCGCTTGCTTACAACAAAAAATCGCGCGAGCTATTTGGCGACGATGGCAAGATCAACGTCATCAAAAAGGCGACGGGCGATAGTGGTGAAGCCTGATCAAGAAAAATACCCCGGCGAAATCCGCCGGGGTATTTTTTTTGAAAAGTGACGCATTCAAAAATTAACCGCCATTTTTCAACTTTTCTAAAGTTGATGTCTAACTTTGGGCCGTTATAGCCGAAACAAAATGGAAAATATGGGTTGGTTTAAACGGTTTAAAGAAGGAATTCAAACCACGACGAAGTTTAAGCGGGAAGCCCCTGAAGGACTTTGGTTCAAATGCCCGAGTTGCAATGAGACAAGCACCCGCAAAGAGTTGAAAGAGAATTTCTTTGTATGTCCGAAATGTGATTTTCATACGCGCATTTCCTCGAATGACTATTTCACCCTTTTTTTTGACGGAAAATTCGAAATCCTTTTCGACAACATCGTACCTAAAGATGTACTCGAATGGCAGGATTTGAAAACGTATAAAGAGCGATTGGAAGAGACCGTGAAGAAAACCAGGCTCACGGAAGCGATGTCGGTGGCTAAGGGCAAGATCAACCGCAGACCACTGGTCGTTTGTTGCATGGATTTCAATTTTATCGGCGGCCCAATAGGTTCGGTGGAGGGGGTAAAAAAATCGCGCGCCATAGAAGTTTGCCTCGGAGAAAGAGTACCGCCGATGGTTATTTCCAAAACCGGCGGCGCGCGGATGATGGAGTCTGCTTTTTCGCTGATGCAAATGGCGAAAACTTCCGCAAAATTAACCTTGCTCGCAAAAGCGGGAATTCCTTATTTCTCATTTTTGACCGATCCTACTACCGGCGGCGTTACGGCTTCGTTTGCAATGCTGGGCGATATAAACTTTTCTGAGCCTGGCGCATTGATTGGCTTTGCTGGCCCGCGGGTGATAAAAGAAACTATCAAACAGGACTTGCCGGAGGGTTTTCAAACAGCCGAATTTTTGCTGGATCACGGATTTCTTGACTTCATTGTACACCGCAAAGAATTGAAACAGCGCTTGGGCGATTTGCTTTCAATTTTCGACAGAGTACAGGTGCCTGACGAAGTCACCGAGTAGTAAATTCAGGCAATAATGGTCAGAAATGACTTGTCGAACGGGTCCAGGTTTTCTTTCAAAATCTGGAAAAATTCTCTCCCGTATTTCAGGTAAAAAGGCAAAAAATTATCGTAGCGCTCCTGCAATCCATTCCCCGGAAATAGCTTTTCTTTTACCGATTTTAGTTGATTGAGGTTGGTTTCATGCTTTTGTTTTTCGGTTCTTACCAGCCGCGATTCCAGTTGTTCGATTGTTTTTACCTGGCGGGTTTGCTCGGCGAGAATCGCTTTGACCAGGGTCGGGTCAACAATTTCAGCCTTTTCAGCAATCAGGTGAAAGGCTTTTTCTACCAAAGACATTTCCTCTTTCAGGTTTAACTCGCCTTCGGCATTTTTTTCCACAAATTTTCTGATTAAAAAATCCGTCGGCTCAAAAATTTCTTCGATAGAAAATCCGAGTTTTTGAATCCGGCGGTATGTATTTTCATCCAGCAACATCGCGCTGTTTCGGCGAATCAGGACGGGAAAATTTATGCCGAAATGTTCAAATTGTTTTTTACGTTCCAGCCAGTAGGCGATTTCTCCGCCGCCGCCCACATACGCCAGATTCGGCAATATTTTTTCCTGAAAAAGTGGGCGCATGACCACATTGGGACTGAAGCGTTCGGGGTGATTTTCCAACTCTTCCCGCATTTCAGCTTTTGTAAAAGTCAGGTTCGTATTGACTATTTTATAAATTCCGTCAGCCTCTTCTATTCGCTCCCGCATCTGGTCTTTGAGGTAAAACAGGTTGATGTCGCGCGGATTGGCTTGTGTGGAAAAGCCCTTTTCATTCAGTTTTTCAATGGTTTCATTGACCAGCGAAAAGGAATTTTGCTCAAATATTTCCTCCTTCATCACGTCCGCAAAAAGTTTTTTCAGCTTTTTGTGGTTCATATTTAAAACGACCAATCCATAATCGCCGAATAATTTGTGGAGCATTTCAATCACAGCGTCGCTGTAAATTTCGTGGC
>CALMIT010000092.1 GCA_937864255.1 uncultured Saprospiraceae bacterium | reverse complement strand
CGAACCCATATCTAAGGTTTAGGAAACCTCCATTCTATCCGTTGAACTACGGGACCATCTTTTATGGCGGGCAGCCCGAAAATCCCGGCCGCCTTGTTTAACTTGCCGCAAAAATAAAGATTCAAATGAATATCGAAACCTTTCGGGAATTTTGTCTGGCAAAAAAGGGCGTGGAAGAAACCTTCCCTTTCGGTCCTGACACGCTGGTGTACAAAGTCATGGGCAAAATTTTTGCCATCACCGGGCTGGACAGCGCCGAGTTTACGGTCAATCTGAAATGCGACCCCGACCGCGCTACCGAACTCCGCGAGGAATACCCCGGACTTATCGTGCCGGGCTATCACATGAACAAAGCGCATTGGAACACGGTGGTTTTCGAGGCGGATCTGCCCGAAAGCCTGCTGGTTGAATTGATAAACCACTCGTACGATTTGATAGCGAAATCTTTAAAAAAATCCGAGCGCGAAATTTTGGAAAATCTGTGAATCCGTCCAATCAAATTGCTGATTATCTGATAGTTGGGCAAGGACTTGCCGGCACACTACTCTCTCATTTTTTGATAAAAAAAGGGCAAAAAGTGATGGTGATAGACAATCACCACGCAGGTGCGGCTTCCAAAATCGCCGCCGGACTCATCAATCCGGTCACGGGCAAACGGCAGGTGAAAAGCTGGCGCATTGACGAACTTTTGCCGGCGGCAGCAGCTACTTTTGCCGAACTGGAAAATCTTTTAAACATAAAAATCAAGCACCCGCGCCGGCTGATCCGCGTACTCAAAAACGCTGGCGAAGAAAATACCTGGCTCGCCCGCTCTGCCGATCCCGCCTATCAGGCTTATTTTTTGGAAAATGCCGACGCTTCTGAATTTGAAGACGGCGTTCACAATTTTTTTGCCTTCGGCGAACTCCAAAAATGTAGTCAAAAGGACCTCGCCACTTTGCTCGCCGCCTATCGCGTCTATCTGGAAAACCGGGAGTTTTTACTTTCTGAAAAAGTTGACTATCAGGCATTTACATTTGAAAATGATCTGGTTTTTTATAAAAATTTTCAATTTAAAAACCTGGTGTTTTGCGAGGGAGCGGCGGCAGTTCACAACCCGTTTTTCAACTACCTGCCTTTTCAAATCAGCAAAGGCGAAGCTTTGATTATCGAAATCCCGGACGCCGGTTTTGCCAAAATTTTCAAACACGGCATCGCTATCGTGCCGCTGGAAAATAACCGATATTGGGTCGGCTCCACCAACTCCTGGGATTTGCCCGACGACCTGCCTTCAGAAAATGCGAAAAAAGAATTGCTGCAAAGCCTGCGCGAAATCCTGAAAATTCCTTTCAAAGTTGTGGAACACAAAGCCGCTTTCCGTCCCACGGTGCGCGATCGCCGCCCTTTACTCGGCCGGCATCCGGAGTTTTCTAACTTGTTTATTTTCAATGGTTTGGGTACAAAGGGCGCTTCTCTCGGGCCTTTTTTTGCAAAAAAAATGTCCGCTTATCTTGTCGAAAATGCACCGCTGGACGCCGAGGTGGATGTGGAGAGGTTTAAAAGGGATTATGAGGGTGGATGAAGGGGTATGAAGGTGGATGAGGGAATATAAAGGTTGATGGGGGTATTAGAGATTATGAATGACAAGGCTGGCATCTGGCATATAAAAGTCTCAAATCTCAAAATCTCACATCTGGCATCTAATCATGATATTCCTGAAAATGCAAAATGCCCTCCGTCAAATCAAAGGCACAAAGCCAGCCCATACCTGCCCGCGTATGCCAGGCGCAACCGGCATCAATATCCAGCACCTGCTTTTTTGAAAATTCAATGCATTGCTGTTCGATAAGCGACCGCGCGCGGGGCGTGTGCCCGTGCACAATTTTCCTGCCCGCCAGCCAGTCGTAATCCATCCGGTCGTACCAGTCTCGTATCCAAATCAGGCTGCCGGGATCAGACAGCGGATTTTGCAAACGAAAATCCAGTCCGGCG
>CALMIT010000091.1 GCA_937864255.1 uncultured Saprospiraceae bacterium | reverse complement strand
CCCGGAGGCGGCAAAAAAAACCCCTCGGAACCAAATTTGTTTGGGGTGAATTTAACCTCAAATTTATCTTGCCCGGCTGCCAAAAAAACCCCCGAAAACGGATCCGTTTTACTAACAAAAGGGGCATTACCGCCATTAAAATTCCATCTAAAAACTGCCATCGTATTAGCGCCGCCATCGTACTGTATCCAGGCTGTGTCCGACACACAAATCGGGCCTGCCACTAAAAAGCTCGCACTCGGCTGCGGTAAAATGATGATTTCCAAATCTTCAAATTTTTGACAACTACCCTCGGTGTAAGTGTACCTGACATTTCGAACGCCCGCGCCCGCGAGATTCGGGTCAAAAGTACCCGCAACCGGATCGGTGATACCATTGCCCGACCAAACGCCGCTGCCACTGCCCATTCCGCCGCCGACGCTCACAAATAAATTAAATGGCGCCGCCGCGCTATTCAGGCAAATCGGCGCGACACTTTGTATGGAAATTTGAAAATCAGGGCAATCCTCCGCCGTGCAGGTAAGCACGGATTGAACAGGCGGACAAGGTCCGCCGGAATTTGCGGTGACTTCGATAGTCGCCTGATCGCCCGGCTGCAAATTGCGCACCACCAGCGGATTCGCCGTTGTCACGGAATTTCCATTCAAAAGCACATTGTAATTAGCCACCGCCGGATCAGGAGTCCAGGAAAAAATAATCGAATCTATAAAAGTGAGGCAGTTAATCGCGGGTGGTTGGAGCGGTTCAATTACCCGGATGGAATCTGTAAAAATGCCCGAAGGGCAACTGTTTTTATCTACTATCAGGCTTAAAATTTTTATACCGGCCGTAGCCCAGACAAGGCGGTGCGGGCCAAGTCCACTGCCGGGAGCCGCATTGGCGCCGGCAAAATTCCAGTTAAAAACAGCTGGCAATGTAGCATTCCCCGTGTAGGTAACCGTAGCCGTGTCGCCCAAACAAATTTCATCGGGCAGCACAAAAACCGGATCAGCCGGACGGCTGATGGTAATTACTGCGCTGCCTGTCTCCACACAATTATTTTCTGTAAAACGGTAGGAAACATTCCTGTTGCCCGCCCCCGCGATGCGCGGATCAAAAATGCCGGTCAGCGAATCGGTAATGCCCGTACCCACCCAGTAACCCGAGCCTGTGCCATCGCTACCCGTGACTACAACCGAAAGTTGCACAGGCGTCGTGGCAGCGGTTAGACAGATCGAATCTATCGGATCAATTGCAACCGTAATATCGGGGCATTCTATAGCCTGACATGACAAAAATCCGACAGCATCCGGGCACACGCCGCCGCCCAAAGCTGTGACGCGTATGCTCACGATTTCACCGTTTTGCAAGCCGCGTACTACGAGGCGGCTGGGCGTTTCCTGAACGAAGTTGGACTGTCCCGTTGTGATTTCTACAAAATAGCCGCCGGAATTGTTATCCGCCCATTCAAAAATAATGGAATCCAAAAACGGCTGGCAGTCAATAAACGGTTCTACCGGCGCTTCTTCAACGGCAACAATGGAAAATTCCTGTGTCGAAGTGCAGCCGTTTTCTTCAACTGTCAGCGTAATAATTTTATCGCCGCCATCAAACCATTGCACGGTGTGCGGGCCAATACCCGCGCCCGGCGCAGCCGCTCCGTCATCGAAATCCCAGGTAAAAGTAGCATTTGGCGAAGCGCTTCCGAGGTAATTGACCGTAGCTGCATCGAGGATACAAATCGAGTTTTCTACTTCAAAAAAAGCATCGGGCGTGGGATTCACGCCGACGATAACTTCCTGCTCGTAAGTACAACCGTTTGCATCTGCCAACAGGTAGTAAGAAGTAGAAATCGGCGGACTGACCAACTGGTTGAAAGGCCCGGCCGGCGAACTGTCGTGGTAGGTAATCGTACCAACAGCGCCGGTAAAATTCAACTGGAGCGTACGCAAATCAAAAGCATCGCCCTGGCAGATAACCGGCTGATCCAGAATAAAAAATTCGGGGGCATCCGAGACGGTTACGGTGACCGGCAATTCGTCTGTGCAGCCGTTTGCTGTTGCGAGGATATAATACGTGGTGGTGGCAAAAGGCGCCACCTGCGAATTGATTTCATTGAACTGATTTGCGGGCGTACCGCTGTGGTAAGTAAGCGTCGGATTTTGGTTATTGTTATCAAAAACGGCAATCGCCTGCAAGTCGAACGACTCGCCCAAACAAACAGAAGGATTGTCAAAAGTGATAATGTCGGGAGGCAAAGTAGAACCGCCCACGATAACTGTAATGGAACTCTGGCAACTAAGCCCGTTTTGATTGATCACGGCGTCCATCGAATAACTGCCCGGCTGCGTCACGTCTATCGAAGGGCCGCTGCCGATAAAATTTCCGAAAGGATCAAACCAGTTCAAAACAGCGCCCGGCGTGGAAAATGATCCGTCCAGCGTGACCACAGGCATATCGCAGGTTAAGTCCTGCGGCGGGTTTGGGAAAATATCAGCGTTGACAATAATTTCATTAAAATTGACAGTGACAATGCTGTCGCAGCCTTTTGAAGTTTGCAAAAACACCACCTCCGGCCCCGGCGCGCACACTTGCTGTCCGCCCACGATTACGCAATCGCCCTCGCATACTTCGACAGAAATGGAAGTCGCCTGGCTCATATTGACGGTCACGGTCACCGGTATTTCGTCGGTGCAGCCATTCGCAGTCGCCAAAATGTAATAAGTGGTGGTAAACGAAGGCGACACGACCGAGCCAATCTGGTTAGTCAAATTTGCCGGCGTACTGCTGTGGTAAGTTAACACGGGGCTGGTACCCGTCACATCAATGACATTCACGGTGGCGAGGTCAAAAAATTCGCCATCGCAAATTTCCGGCGTATCGTTGGTTTCAATATCGGGCGGCGTAGTGTCGCCGGTTACATTCACAGAAACCTGGTCGGTACAAGTTTTTCCATTCTGAGTCACGGAAGCTATAAGCGTGTAATTTCCCGTTTGACTGACTACCAAAACAGGGCCGACGCCCAACTGATTACCGCCCAAATCCTCCCAAACCAGCGAAGCGCCCGGCGTGGAAAACGAGCCGTCCAGATTTACAAAAAGATTGTCGCAAGCCAGTTGATCTGGCGGGTTTGGAAAAATGACCGCATCTACCTGAATGACATTAAAATTGACCGTAATCACACTGTCGCAGCCATTGGCAGCGGTGGTATTTACGATGGCCGGGCCGGGACCACAAACAAATTGCCCCGCCACTACCACGCACTCGCCCGGACAAATATCTACGCTGATATTTGAACTACTCGGCGGCGTTTCTATCACGGTGAGATTGACAATACTATCGCAACCTGTCGCACTGGTCAGTGTGAAAGAGTAGCTCCCGCCGCTGCATATTTGCCCGCCGTCGGGGGCAGGCGTACAATCGCCCGCACAGATGGAGACATTTGGCAGGTTGGTTGGCGGCGGCGGCGTGGAGATGATGACATCCACGCAGTTTTGCGTCACGTCGCCACAAAACGGAGGCGTCGCCCCGTTTAAATCATTTCGAACAGTATTTATATTTTGACCAATCAAAGACGGAAGCTGGGGCGCAGCAATATTTTCAAACGACAATCCGCAAACCTCGTAAGTACCCGGAGGCGTGTTCGTAAGATTTGGACCGGCATCAATTGCGATGATATTCCCCGACGCGTCGCTGATGAGATACGTATAGCTGAAATTTGCAGGATTGGGCGCCGGGCCGCCATAGACGGGCGGCAAAGACAAATTCAAATCAGGACTTTGAAAACATTCCATGATCGGCGTGAGCGGGATAGTTCCGCCATCGGCTTCACAGGAAGGCGGCGGCGGGTCGCAGGAAAAAACCGAGTTTGGAAACTGCGGATCATTGGCCGTTATATCCGTCGGCTGGTTGGAAAAATTGGTGACCATCAAAAGGAAAATACTGCCGGGCGCCGCGGGTGGAAAATCCACCGTCTCGTTCGGGAAAGGCGAAAAGCTGCAATCCGTGGGAGCGGGTAAAGAACCGCAGTTTGCCAGCGCTGCCGCGAGATTTGGGAAAGGGCCCCACATGGCAAAGTCAATATCCCGGTTATTTGAATTGGTCAGCTCAATAGTAGCCGCGCCGGTCGAGGCCACATTTAAAAAGAACCAGGCAGGGTTTGGCTGTGAGCCGAGGCAACCGTAGTTGTTGCCGGGCGCAGCATTGCCGGCTCCCGTTGTAGCGCGGTAAGTAGTAGCGCCCTGGTCAGGGCACATCTGTGTGGCATCATTGCAAAGAGGTGATTGCGCCTGAATTTTAAAGTCTAAAAAAGAAAAGAGAAAAATCAGCGGCAATGACAGTTTTACAAAAAATGATCGGTAAGCGATCGCGGGTGGAGTAAAAATCCTGGGCATTTTACAAATTTCAGTCAGTTAGGTAAAATAATAATCGCTAAAACTTTTATTCCACCATTTCAGAATACGGAAGTAAATAATTCTGTATTGTCAGGTGGAAAACAAATCAAAATTAAAACTTGAAACTCAAAAAATGTAATCATTCACTTCAAACCCGCCAAATATTTTCCCGAACGGGAATTTTTCTGCCCTCATTCTCTGTCAGGATAATACCTGTTCCATTTTTTGCAGGTAAGTATCAAAGTGCATGACATTGTGGTGGCGCGCGCCGGATAGTGTGATAAATTCATCGCCGGGTTTGAGCGCGGATTTGAGTTTGGCGGCACACCTGTAAGGCACTACCCAATCGGACGTGCCGTGAAAAACCAGCACCGGGCAAGTTGCTTTCCGCAAATGTTCGCGATTTGGAAAATGATATTTGAAAACAAAAAACCTGGGCAAAACCGGGTAGTAAGTATAAAAAAGGCTGCGCATCCCGCTAAACGGCGTTTCCAAAATCAGTTGGCGGCAGGGGCGCTCGGCGGCCAGCCGGCTTGCGAAAGCGCTGCCCAGGGAACGCCCGTACAGCACAATTTTTTCGGGCGGGTACGTCCGCGTGAGCAAGTCGAAAAGCGCCCGCGCATCGCTGTACATATTTTCCTCGTTGCGCAGTCCCTTACTTTTTCCGTAGCCCCGGTAATCATACACCACAAAATCAAAATCCATTTTTTTGAAAAAATGATAATAATGCCCCCAGCGGCGAAGGTTGCCTTTATTGCCGTGATGATAAAAAACAAGCCCTTTTGAAGAAATTTTGTCAGCCGAACGAAACCACAGGAAATTGATGCGCCCGCCATCCGGCGTAGTCAGAAAGTGTTCTTCGAAAGAAGTTTTAAATTGAAAAACATGATCATCAGGCAATTTTTTAGGCAGAAAAATAAACCAGTCTTGCAGCCAGTAAGTGAACACATTGCCCAATGCCCAAAATCCGCCCGCGAAAGCTATCAGCAGTAAAGCGTTTTCCGTGTTGATCCACCCTGTCATACGCTGGTTTTAAAATACAACCGAAGATTTTTCCGTCCTGTCTTTTCGGGTATGTAAAAATGATTGACCGTTTTTGCGGACGATAATACCCGATGACAAAAGTTTGTATTTTCGCCGCAAGCAATTTTTTCGACCTAAAAATAAAAAACATGAAAAAATCAGGATTGATTTTGCTCGGCCTGGCATTCGCGATTTTTCACGCGGCTGCCCAGGATATGTCTTACGGATTCAGAGCGGGGCTTAGTTTTTCAAAAATAGACGGGCCGGCCGAAGAAGGTGAAATGTTTAATAACCGAACCGGCTTTCATATCGGGGCGGCTTTGGGCATGAGTTTTACAGACATCTGGGGGCTGCGCGCCGAGGTGATGTATTCGCAAAAAGGTACAAAAAATGACTACGAAGGAAATTCTTATCTCCAATTTCAAACCAGTCAAAACCAAACCATTTTTACCACCGGCAACCGAAAGGTTTTTATCAACACCGCAAATTCTTACATAGACGTGCCGGTCACTGTGTTTGCCCGGGTGACCAGTTGGCTCGAACTTTCAGCCGGATTAAACGCAGGCGTGCTCGTGGCTTCGCGAGCAACGGGAGAACTGATTTTCAACTCCAATCGCTTTGATCCGATCACTTTCGAGCTTGACTATAATTACACCGGCGACGAAGCCGGAGAAGGCAACAGCGATAACACCATCGCCGTGCGCGACAAGCAAACAGGCAATACTTATAACCTTCCTTCGACCATCGGCGCTTATTTCATGCAGACCGAAAAGAAAGAAAATTTGTACAAAACGCTGGATTTTGGAGCCGTCGGCGGGCTTTTGATTTGCCTCAACCGCGGGCTTTATTTTGGTGGCAGGGGATTGTACGGATTTGCAAACGTGACCAACGAAGCGGCGGATTTATCGCAAAAAGAGCTGGAAAATAATGTGCCGCTGCCAAGAAACGACAAGGATAAAAATATTACCCTGCAAGCCTCCGTCGGGTTTAATTTCTAAGTTCCGCTTTTACAAAACAGTTTCTTTTTATATTAATTTTTAACTTTATAGCCCACATTTGAACTTTTCATGAAAAAACTGATCAATGTAGCCTTCAAATGGTATTACCATCAGCGGATGAGCCACATCCGGGCTTACATGGATCACCCTCTGAAAGTCCAAAAAACTGTCCTAAGCAACCTCATCAACGTAGCCCGCCACACCGAATGGGGCAAAAAATACGATTTCAACTCCATCAAAAATGCGGGCGCGTTTGCCTCCCGTATTCCCGTGCAGGACTACGAATCGCTCAAACCTTACATCGGCCGGATGATGCACGGCGAAAAAGATGTGCTTTGGGCGGGGCAGGTAAAATGGTTTTCAAAATCATCGGGCACGACAAGCGACAAGAGCAAATTCATCCCCGTATCGCCAGAAAATCTCAAACATTGTCACCTCCGGGGCGGCTGGGATTCTATGACTTTGCTTTACAATCGCTACAGGCATCTCAATATTTTCGGACACAAAAACCTGGTAATGGGTGGCGCGCTCGCCCAATTTTCCGAATACCCGAAAACGCTCACGGGCGACGTCTCGGCTATCATGCTGCACAAGTTGCCCCTGATAGCACGACCATTTTATTCGCCTGATTTGGAAACGGCGCTCGACCCCGACATGGAGCGTAAGCTGGATAATATCGCCGCCATCAGCTCGCAGGAAAACATCGCCATGATAGCCGGCGTACCTACCTGGGTGGTTGTTTTATTTAGAAAAATTCTGGACCGGACGGGCAAAAAAAATATTCTGGAAGTGTGGCCAAATTTGCAGGTATATATGCACGGCGGCGTGAGTTTTCAGCCTTATCGCGACCAATTCAGGGCGCTCATTCCTGACCCCGATTTCATTTATCAGGAAATTTACAACGCCTCCGAGGGCTTTTTTGCCACTCAGGACACTGCCGCCGAAGACGGTATGTTGCTTTTGCTCAACAATGGTATTTATTACGAATTCATCCCCGCCGGTGAATGGCAAAATCCGCACCCCAAAGCCATCCCGCTGGAAGAAGTAGAAGCAGGTAAAAATTATGCGCTCGTCATTTCTACCAATTCGGGTTTGTGGCGTTACGTGCCGGGAGATACGGTGATATTTACTTCCACAGCGCCTTATCGTATCAGGATAACGGGCAGAACCAAGCAATTTGTCAACGCCTTCGGCGAAGAAGTGATGATAGAAAATACGGACGCCGCCCTCGCAGAAACCTGCAAACAAACCGGCGCTCTTGCTTCCGAATACACGGTGGCGCCAATTTATTTTACCGGGACGGGAAAAGGCGGGCATCAATGGGTTATCGAATTTTTGAAAGAACCCGAAAATTTGAGTTATTTCAAACACCTGCTTGATCAGAATTTGCAAAAAATAAATTCGGATTACGAAGCAAAACGTTTCAACAATATGGCGCTCGAATGCCTGAATGTCATAAAAGTGCCGCCCGGCTCTTTTACCGGCTGGATGCGTTCAAAAGGCAAATACGGCGGACAAAACAAAGTGCCGCGCCTTTCCAATCACCGCCAATATATTGATGAACTATTACTTTTTCTGGAGCGCGAAAATGTGTGAAACACCCCTATAATTTTTGATTCCTTTTCAAAAACCATTTCCGGTTTTTCAAATAAAAAATAAAAAATGATTGAAGAAGTAAGCGTCGCCAAGCCTGAAAATCTTTTAATCACGGCAGATTTACACCTGAAAAATTTTATCGGCGGCAATTTTTTAGAACCCCGCAGCGGTCAATATTTTGAAAATATAACCCCCGCCACGGGACGAATTTTTGCGCACATTCCTGATTCCGACGAGCGGGATGTGGAATTGGCGGTGGAAGCTGCAAAAGCCGCTTTCCCGGGATGGGCGCAATGCGGCGCGCAAAAGCGCGTCGGAAACATGATGGGGATTGCCGGGATTATCGAACAAAATGCGGAGGCATTCGCACTTGCCGAAAGTATGGATTCCGGCAAATCGCTCAATCTCGCCCGCGCCGTGGACATCCCCCGCGCGGTTTCCAATTTCAGATTTTTTGCTACTGCGATTTTGCACTTCAGTTCGGAGTCGCATTACACTGAGAGCGAAGCCATTAATTACACTTTGCGGCTGCCGCTCGGCGTAGTCGGCTGCATTTCACCCTGGAATCTGCCCCTTTACCTTTTTACCTGGAAAATAGCGCCCGCGCTCGCCGCCGGCAACTGCGTGGTGGGAAAACCTTCCGAAGTGACGCCCGTGACGGCGTACCTGCTTTCGAAAGCCTGTAAAATGGCGGGAATGCCCGACGGCGTACTCAATATAGTACACGGCTACGGTCCAAAAACCGGACAGGCTATCGTGGCGCACCAAGACACAAAAGCAATTTCTTTTACGGGCGGCACCGCCACCGGGCGGCACATTGCGGCCACTGCCGCACCGATGTTTAAAAAATTGTCGCTGGAGTTGGGCGGCAAAAATCCCAATATCATTTTTGCCGATTGCGATTTTGACAAAATGATTCGCGAGACTATGCGGTCTTCTTTTGCCAACAACGGGCAGATTTGTCTTTGCGGTTCACGCATTTATATTCAAAAACCGATTTATGAAAAATTCAAGTCGGAGTTTGTGCGGCGCACGCAGGAATTGCGCGTAGGCAACCCTTTGGATGAAAAAACCCAGCAGGGCGCCGTGGTCTCGAAGCAACATTTTGAAAAAATAAAATCCTACATCCAAATCGCACTATCCGAGGGTGGAAAAGTGCTTTGCGGAGGCGAGGCGGTAATGTTGTCGGGTGAAAATGCCGGCGGTTATTTTTTAGCGCCAACAATCATAGAAGGACTGGACGAAAGCTGCCGCACCAACCAGGAAGAAATTTTCGGGCCGGTGGTCACTATCCAGCCGTTTGATACGGAGGAAGAAGTCATCGGATTGGCGAACAGCACGCCTTACGGACTTTCGGCTACGGTGTGGACGCAAAATCTTGACCGCGTTCACCGCATTGCCAACCAAATACAGTCGGGGATTGTTTGGGTAAATTGCTGGATGCTGCGCGATCTGCGGACGCCTTTTGGCGGGGTGAAAAATTCCGGCGTGGGGCGCGAGGGCGGTTGGGAGGCGCTGCGTTTTTTTACGGAGCCTAAAAATGTTTGTATAAAATTCGGATGAGTTTTGAACTGCTGAAATAAATTTTTCTCGATAGTTGTTTAAAGGCGAAATTGAAATCGCGTATGAAAAAATGGATCTTTTTGATGATTATAGCCGGCAGCGTGCTGGGATTATCCGCACAAACGAGCGAGGGAACCTGGAAAACGCTTTCCAAAATTACATACAAAAAGCAGTACGACGAATTGCTGGGTTTCAAGGTAGATGTGCCGGTATTCGGCGAACAGGTAAAATCGCTGGAAGGAAAAGAAATACAGTTGCGGGGCTACATCATTCCGACCGACGGCTACAAAAGTCACACGGAGTTTGTGTTTTCAGCTTTTCCTTATAATATGTGTTTTTTTTGCGGGGGCGCGGGACCGGAGACCGTCATGGAAGTATTGGCTAAAAAACCGATTAAATACACCGCCGAACCAATTATTTTGAAAGGAACGCTGGAGCTAAATAACAC
The DNA here is from genome assembly GCA_937864255.1 of uncultured Saprospiraceae bacterium. Lineage (GTDB taxonomy): Bacteria > Bacteroidota > Bacteroidia > Chitinophagales > Saprospiraceae > JAGQWW01. The sequence goes on along the minus strand of CALMIT010000091.1, from coordinate 4,949 downwards.
TGACATCAACCGGCTGATGTATGCTTTGAAAAATGCCGAACTTGTAAATTAGAATTTGGATTAATTGTTTTTGGACTCTGTAAGCGGTTCTTTTCGCACCAGAAGCGTGGGATTGGACGTATCAAATGTCTCGGGTACAAAAATTTTCATTTTTACCACTTCAAAACATTCCCCCCGTTTCGTACGCAGCACACGCCTTTCCTGATCTTTGGAGTAAAGTTTAAATTGTGTGGCAACAGAAGTGTCCGCCAAAACTTCATACCTGCCCGCTTTCAGATAATGTTGCAAGATGCCTTCGGTCGCGTCATACAATTCTATATTGGTCTCGGTAAGTATGTGATCGCCCGACCACGATACGAGTTCATAATCTCCTTTTATTTCCAGGCTGATGCTGGTTGGCTGGTTTAGTTCAAAAGTTTGATGAATGGTTTTTTCCAATTGAGCCGAGAGGCTGAGTTGGAAAAAAACAAAAACAAAAATCCCGAAATTTTTTTTCATGTGTCTTTCTTAAAACGTGTCGTACAGGCGAGGCACAAAGTTAGGCAACAAAAACGATTAAAAAACAAAGGGTGCAATGAAGCAAATTCATTACACCCTCACCAAACGCCTTTGACCGAAGTTTGTTACTTCAGTGAAGCATCCTTCACATTTCCTTCAACAATCTCGGCTTCAGCAGCGTTTTGTCTCAGCAAAGTATTTTGCGGGATATTGATCACAAAACGAATTTTTTCTTTTAGTTCTTTACCGCCCATAATGACCTGCTTTTGAAGTCCAGGGGCAAAAATCTGAAACTCGTTATTTTCAATTCTTGATTTCAAATCATAACGGTGGCTGGTAATGAGCGAATGAAGCACGCTGTTCGAACCATCTTCGAGTTCTATCAGCATTTGTATCCGCATCGAAGGATTATTCCATTCTTTTATTTCTACGTCGCCATCCAGTTCCAGCACGATTTGGTTCATGCCTTGCAGATTGAAAGATTTGACAAGCGTGCGGGAAGCGGACTGTCCAAAATTGGAAATGGAAAGTAACAGAAGCGGAAGAATCGCAAGTAGAGGCTTTTGGGTAATCATGATTGGAAATTGAATGGTTAGAGAATCTGTTTTCTCGTCTTTCAAATTGTCCGGGTAAATGAAATTCCTTTAAAATTCATTTTGCTCTAAAATACACCGTTTTTGAGTGGAAGTCAAGGGCGGGCATATTTTTTAAAGGATAATTTGCCTGATTTTAACCAGTTTTTCCAATAAAGGTTCGAGCTTGTCAAGCGGAAGCATGTTTGCGCCGTCAGATTTTGCCGTTTCTGGTTTTGGGTGAGTTTCTATAAAAATGCCGTCCACGCCGGCGGCGATGCCAGCTTTTGCAATCGTGCTGATCAAGGCCGGCTGACCGCCTGTGACGCCGCTGGCCTGATTGGGGCGCTGCAAACTGTGTGTACAATCCAGAACAACCGGCGAGCCGAAAGCCTGCATGACCGGGATGCCCCGAAAATCAACAACCAAATCCTGGTAGCCGAAAGTGGTTCCTCTTTCCGTCAAAAAAACCTTTGAGTTGCCTGTTTCAAACACTTTTTCCCGGGCAAACTGCATGGATTCAGGACTCACGAATTGCCCTTTTTTAATATTTACTACTTTGCCCGTAGCGGCGGCAGCCTGCAACAAACTGGTTTGCCGGCACAAAAAGGCGGGAATTTGTAACACATCTACAAAGCCTGCCGCTATTGCCGCTTCATTTTCGGAATGAATATCGGTGGTGGAAGGCAAATCAAACGCAGTGCAAACTTCTTTAATAAAATTCAGCGCCTGCTCGTCGCCGATGCCGGTAAATGAATCGAGCCGGGAGCGGTTGGCCTTTCGATAACTTGCTTTAAAAATGTAAGGAATGGAGAGTTTTGCGCAAATCGTGCTGACCTGGCCGGCTACTTCTTCTATCAGGTCTTTGCTTTCCACCACGCAGGGGCCGGCTATGAGAAAAAAATTGCCCGAGCGGGTATTTTTGATATTGGGCAGCCAATGATTCAAATCGAACATAACTGTGGAGGGTGTTTAATGAAATGAAATCAGGTGTGCCTGAATTCGTGGAATTTTTTTAAAATAAAATGCACACCTGATAACAGCGGAGCAAAGTTACAGTTTTACATTCAAACCTAAATCGAACAGCGAAATACCGTAACCCAATTCGGCATACGCGCCAATATTATTGGCTATGCCCATAGAAATGCCCAAAAAACCTCCGTACACAAAACCTTGCTGAATTTTGGGGACCATTACCTGATCCTCGCCGGGAATGAGTACCGTATGACTGATACCAGGCTGCGAATAGGCCAGCCCGCCGCCGCCATAGACATCTACTTTTTTAAAATTCGTAGAATGTGCCGCAAACTGCACTCCAAATACCCAGGAATCGTTTGCCCATTGGTGCAATGAGCCGTCTTTGAAAGAACGTACAATTTTGCTCGAAGAAAAACCCGAAAAAGCGCCCGCACTAATAACGGGACTGAAGCGGTAATTCACGCTGACATTCAGGGGAGGCACTACGGTTTTTGCACCATCCAAAAAATAGGTGGGCACTACGCCGAATGCAGTTTGAATGAAAAAATTTCCCTGATGTGATTGCTGAGCAAAAGCGGAAAAGGAGAAGGAAAGCGCAACGATGGCGCAGATGAGTGTTTGCCGGATTTTCATAATAAGCATGAGTGAGTGTTGAACAAATAAAATTTGATAAGGCGGGAGGAATTGAAAGGAGGGGAAAAAGTGATGCAAAGTTATCCTGCTAACAGATGCTTCGCAATGGTGTTTCAGAATTTTGTTTTAAAATACCTATTTATTTTAGCTGGATTTAGAAATTAATTTTTCCAAAGCACAAAACAGGCTATAAAACAAAAAGGGCTGCCAATCATTGCCGGCGGCCCTTTCCGTTTTCACTCAAACTCAATTCATCTCACATGCTGAATCATGCAATTGTTATCTCTCGTACGCGCCCTCCAAAGGCAGTTTTCAAGCTGCCAGAGATTTGGAAAATAAAATCCGCGGGGTGCTGTCCATGAGCCGGCTTCGTCGGGCATAAAGAAAAAGTCTGCCGAAAATACCTGCTCCGTGTAGGTCTTAATATGCTGTTGAGTCATCACGCTGCTTCCGTTGGATAGTTGCACAGACGTGGCTGATTCGCCGTATAGTTCAATTTGAGTCGGGTCGTAGTACCAGTTTCCGCGTGCATCTTTGCGCATACTTTTTGCATTGATTGCATAATCCACAAAAATGATATTCGAACCCGGAGCACTGCTCACAGAAGAACCGAAACGGCTGCTAAAATTTCCACTCAATATCAGCATCGTTTGGTCTCTCGTGTCGGCGGCCTTGTCGTTCCAAAATCTGGTAGTTCTGTCCTGAATAGTTGAATTCATATTTATCACCTCGATGCCAAGCCGGCTATCCGAATTTTGAGCGTTCATCAAAAGTTGAACCTGTTCAAGGCCTGCGTTTTGCATTTGTTTCAAAGCTCCGGGGGTGAATTGAAAAAGGTCCTCGCCTATTTTTACGAAGCCATTTTTATTGATTATCAAAGCATAAAAAGGATTAAAAATATTCAGGTCGTATAATTTCGTACCGTCAGAAAGCAGTCTTTCCGCGATGATTTCGTTCGACAAATTGCTCTGATAAAGGGCAGAGTGTCCGGTAGTTGTTCCATTTTCACTCTGTTCCCATTCGGCGGCTATAATGTCTTCAAACATGCTTCTCATGGAAGCAAAACCTGTTTTTTGTTCCCAGGCTCTGCGCTCCTGTTGAGGCAATTTACTCAAAGCAAGTAAGGTGCTTTTGTAATCATCAAAATTTTCAAAAACCAGTATTCCGTTTTGCACAGCAATATTGGAGGCTATTTTGGCTTCGGCGGTAGTGATGTCAAAATTCGCAGTCGTTTGATCGTCCTGATTCAAATCAAGGTCAGAAATCGCATCCGGACGGCAGGCAGTAAAAAATACGGAAAGGCTCAGTACAAGTACAAATAGTTGGGTTAAATTCAAATTTTTCATAATTTTGAAATGTTTAAAGGTGAATTGCCTACTCTATTGTGGGGCTTTTCAGCATACGCCCTTTGTTGGGTTACCAAGAGCAGTAGTTGGCGCTACTGCTTTTGTTTTTTGAACGGGTCAAAGATGCATTCAACACCTGCCTGATTACAATTAATAAGATTCAAACGGGAATTATTTACCGCTCAATGAGCAAGAACCGATGCTATTCGGTTTTTTGAGCAAATCATTGCATTTCAGACTTTTTCTTCAGGCACTTGCAGTTTTTTCCAGCCGAAAAGCTACTTTCGTCGAAACAAAGTTCCATTTTATAGAAAAATCCTTGCGCAAGCAGGTACTTTGTATTGCATAGAACTATTTTTCGTTTTAGATTTGCGCCATGAACCCGCAAACAGAAGAAAAATTGGAAAATACAAAAGCTCAAATGCGCAAAGGGGTATTGGAGTTATGCATCCTTTCCATAATAGCGGAGGAAGAAGCTTATCCGTCTGATATTATTCAAAAACTGAAAGCTTCTGAACTTATCGTTGTGGAAGGCACGCTCTACCCCTTACTGACCCGGCTCAAAAATGCCGGGCTACTGACCTACGTTTGGCGAGAGTCAAACTCGGGTCCTCCGAGAAAATATTTCCAACTCACCGAAGAAGGAAAAGAATTTCTTGATGCATTACACAGTACTTGGAACGAATTGGTATTCGCAGTCGCTCAATCCACTAAAAATATTTCTACAAATGAATAAAGTATTCAATATCAACTTAGGGAGCTACCCTTTCACCATTGACGAGGATGCTTTCGCACACCTGGAAAAGTACCTAAAAACGATTCACCAGCATTTCAAACAATCGGAAGGTTATGAAGAAATCGTAGCCGACATCGAATCTCGCCTCGCCGAGTTGTTTCAGGAAAACCTCGGAAGCAGGAAAAT
>CALMIT010000090.1 GCA_937864255.1 uncultured Saprospiraceae bacterium | reverse complement strand
CGAACATACGCAACTGCCTGAAAAAGAAGCGCTTTTGGCGCCGCTGCTGGCGGGGAAAGGTGGGGGACTGGTGTCGGGAGCGGGCTGTCCCGGCGGAGGAGGTCCGGGCGCGGAGGTGGTAAAACTGGCGCATCAAAAAGGAATAAAAGTGAAGCCTTTGGTGGGACCTTCGTCCATTTTACTCGCCCTGATGGCTTCGGGAATGAATGGACAGCAATTTTGTTTTCAGGGTTACCTTACGGCAAAAAAAGATCAATTGGGCGCAGATTTGAAACGGCTCGAACAATTATCCTCGAAAGCGCGCCAGACACAAATTTTCATAGAAGCGCTTTATCGGAATAATGTGGTTTTTGAACCGGCTTTGAAAGTGCTGACCCCCGCCACTTTGTTTTGTGTCGCGACCGACATCACGCTGCCTTCCGAACAAATACAAACCAAGTCCGTCGCTGCCTGGAAACAAATGCCGCCGCCCGATTTGCACAAACGTCCTACCGTTTTTTTACTTTTGGCGTGAGCTTAAAAGCGATTTTCTTCTTTTAAAAAATAAAGCATTGCTCTACCTCGTCCCCACGCCCATCGGCAATCTGGAAGATATCACCCTGCGGGCGCTGCGCGTCCTGAAAGAAGTGTCGCTGATATTGGCGGAAGACACGCGCACTTCCCGTTTTTTGCTCAATCATTTTAACATCGAAACGCCGTTGCGCTCTTTTCATGCACACAACGAACACGCCGTTTTGCAGGATTTGGTCAGGCAGTTGGAAGGCGGGGCGGATATGGCGCTCGTTTCCGACGCTGGCACGCCGGGCATTTCCGACCCGGGTTTTTTGCTGGTCAGGGCTTGCGTTAAAGCGGGTATAAAAGTGGAATGCCTCCCCGGAGCTACGGCCTTTGTACCGGCTTTGGTTGCTTCGGGACTGCCCTGTGATCGCTTCCATTTTGAAGGATTTTTGCCACATAAAAAAGGCCGGCAGACACGCCTGAAATACCTCGCCGAACTGCCCGAAACTTTTGTACTTTATGAATCGCCGCACCGGCTGGTTCGCTGCCTGGAAGAATTGGCCGAACATTGCAGCGCAGCGCGGGAAGCCTGCGTTTGCCGCGAATTGACGAAAATGCACGAGGAAAAAATTAGCGCGCCGATCAGCGAGTTAATTGCATTATTCAAATCGCGGACGGCCGTGAAAGGCGAAATTGTCGTTGTGGTCGCCGGTAAATAACTGCCCGATCTTTTGGCTGCACATTTTAATATTAAAAAAAATAAAAAAATTAAGTTATTGAAAATTAGTCTTTTAAACTTAATTTTGAGTCTGTTTAGCCCCCGCCGTATTTGATTTCCTATTTTAAAACCGCTTAATTTGTGGTGACTTTTTTAAACTTTACAAATATGAGAAAGCTGCTCCTGCTTTTTGTTTCTTTCCTTTTTTTCAACCAAAAACCTGCCTGGTCGCAGACAGATATTGACAAAAATGTGATTCCCACTTACGCGGAACAAATGCCGTATTTCCCCGGCTGCGAAGACCTGAAAGACGGCTCCGAGGAAAAGCAGCAATGCTCGAATGAAAACCTCGTGGTTTTTATCGCTGACTATCTCGAATATCCTGAAAAGGCGCAGTTGCTCGGTATAGAAGGCACAGTCTATGTGAGTTTTGTGGTGGACGAAGAAGGCAGAACCGAGCAGACTCAGGTGGCACGCGACATTGGCGGCGGCTGCGGCGAAGAAGCGCTGCGCATTGTAAAAAATATGCCGCGTTGGGAGCCGGCGCGCAACGGCAATAAACCGGCCAAAGTAAAATTGCTGCTCCCGATCCGGTTTTCTTTAAAAAAGACGGAAGAGGATTTGACGGAAGGATTTTCATTCAACTGGGGCAGCCTGAAAGGAAACAATGTAACGAGAAGCCAACTGCTGGAAAATTTTGAAAACGAACTCGTCATTCGCGACGAAACCGGCGATAAACTGGAAATCACCGAACTAAACATTTTATACAAGAGAAAAAAGAAAATTCGCGAAGCGCAAAGCCGCGGTACGCTGACGCCTGAAATGCACCGCCTGCTCAAAAAAGTAAAAACCGGCGGCGAAGTAGTTATTTTGGCTACCGTCCAAAAGGGCGCTCAATTTGTGGAAGTGGAGCAAATATTTTCTGTTACGGGCAAGTAGCATCAGCGCATCCACAAAAAAGCGTAAACAAAAGAAACCACCGTCACGGTGATGCCTACCATAAAAATGCTGTAACAAATGCGGAGGCGATTGAATTTGGTGCCGAGCGCGCGGCCGAGATAATACAGGTCAGTAATCACGTTATCGTCTAATAACTGGTCGTCGCTCATCACTGCCTGCAATCCTTTTTTATAATCAGGCAACGACATTCTGTAAAAATTTCCGAAGAAAAAAAGGTTGGATTTGCCCTGCTGAATTTTTGCCAGGTCAGTCAGCCCGGTTGTTTTGATCGGGCGCGTGGCCAGGGTCGCGAAAATAATAGTCACTACGGAAGTAAGCAGCAGTAATGAACCCGGGAGCAGCAAAAACCAGTTTTCTTCCAAATTGGAAGCCAGCAAAGGAAGCGACAAAGTGATAATTAAAGAATTGATACTCAGCATGATATTGGCTTTGCTGTCGGCTATACTGGTGAGGTCTATGTGATTGCGCAGCGCGGTTTTGAACATCATCTGTGCGATGCGACTGTCCTCGATCGGCACGAATGCGTCATTTTCCTTTTTTTGTTTTTTCAGTTGCTTTTTGACCCATTTTACATTGGTCTGCTTTTGCGCGCCAAAAAGCGCCTGGGCTGCCGGCGTATAAAAACGGTGCCTTTCCAAAAAAGCAATATTGTCTTCCAGCCAGGTTTTTTCAGAAAAATCCTTTTTTAAAAAAAAGGACCACTCGTGGCGCAGACTGGCTAAGGTGTCCTGGTAATTTTGCTGCCCGACATTGTTCAGGTCGGCATCTTTGATTAGCTCTTCAAAAAAATTTTCCGGTTGCTGCGAGGGTTTGGTCGCATTGATCAGAGCGAGTACTTTTTCCGTTTCCGGGGCAGGAAAATTTTGCGTATCCAAAAACTCGGCTGCTATCGTTTTGCTGCGTTCTTCATGCTCTTCATAACCTTTTGTAAACCCGGTATCGTGAAACCAGGCTGCGATTTGCAACAGCGCCAGCTCGTTTTCTTTTATGCCCGATAATTGCGCCAATAACTCTACGGCAGATACTACGGATTCGGTGTGCGGTAAATTATGATAGGTATGGTCTTTTGAAAGTCCGTCACTTAATAATTGCCTCACAAAAAGCTCCGACTTTTTTACGATGGAATCTTTCATTTTGTCCGTTTAAAAAAATACCTGTCCTTATGCGGATTCAAATGTAATGAGAAACCGAGTTTTTCAAAATTTCCGCCACTTTTATCTCTTGTGTGATTTCGTTCACAATGACTTTTGTCACTAAAATCCGACCTTTGGTTTCTTATCGTTTTTTTACAATTTTTACGTTTCTTGTTTTAATGTCAGTTATTTTTTCAGTACAAAATAATTTCTATCATCTAATCCTTAAAATTTAGTTTAAATTTTTGCAATCATGAAAATCGAGCAAATTTATACAGGTTGTCTTGCCCAGGGGGCTTATTACATTGAGAGCGAAGGGCAGGCTGCCATCATAGATCCTTTGCGCGAAACTGAACCTTACCTCCTTAAAGCCAAAGAAAACCACGCCAAGATTAAATACATTTTTGAAACTCACTTCCACGCCGATTTTGTGTCCGGGCATCTTGATTTGGCTAAAAAAACCGGTGCAAAAATCATCTACGGTCCGAGTGCTCAAACCGGCTACGAAAAATACGAAGCCAAAGACGGCGAAGAATTCCAACTTGGAAAAATTAAAATAAAAGTGCTCCACACCCCGGGACACACCCCGGAAAGCACCACCTACCTGCTTTTGAATGAAAATGGTAAAGAACACGCTATTTTTTCCGGTGATACGCTTTTTATCGGCGACGTCGGGCGCCCCGATCTGGCTCAAAAAGCGACTGGTCTGACGCAGGAAGATTTGGCCGGCTGGTTGTACGATAGTCTGCGAGGCAAGATTATGACTTTGCCGGATGATGTGATTGTGTATCCGGCGCACGGCGCGGGTTCGGCTTGCGGCAAAAATATGAGCAAAGAAACCTGGGATACGCTGGGCAATCAAAAAGCGACCAATTATGCGCTGCGCGCTGACATGACCCGCGATGAATTTATCAAGGAAGTAACCACCGGACTGCAACCGCCGCCGCAATATTTTTCCAAAAATGCAGCCATGAACAAGCAGGGTTACGAGAGTATTGATGTGGTGATGGAAAGAGGAACGCTTGCGCTTTCGCCCGAAAAATTTGAAGAAATGGTCAACCTGGAAAATGCACTTATTTTGGATGTGCGACACCAGGATGAATTTCATAAAGGTTTTGTACCCAACAGCATTTTCATCGGGCTTGACGGACAGTTTGCTCCCTGGGTGGGCGCGCTGATTCCCGATTTGATGCAGCCGCTCGCCATCATCGCCCCCGAAGGACGGGAGGTAGAAACCGTAAAACGTCTGGCGCGCGTCGGATACGATAATTGTATCGGCTACCTTGACGGCGGTTTTGAAGCCTGGCAAAAGGCGGGAAAAGAGGTGCACACGATTGAATCCATTTCTGCCGATGCCCTTGAAAAAATCTGGAAAGCAGAGAAAGACACTCATATTTTGGATGTACGCAAGCCGGGCGAATGGACTTCTGAACACGTGGAAGGCGCGCAGCATTTGCCGCTCGATTACATGAATAATCACATGCAAGAAATCAACCGCAACGATACTTATTATATTCACTGCCGCAGCGGTTATCGCTCTATGATTGCCGCTTCTATTTTGAAATCAAGAGGTTTTGAAAATGTGATTGATATTGCCGGCGGATATGCCGCGATCGAACAAACTGCTTTGCCGAGGACAGATTATGTTTGTCCTTCTACTTTGAAATAGTTTTAAAATTAAAAAAGGCGCTTTTCGCGAAAAGCGCCTTCGAAACATAAACCGGCTTTAACCACCTTTTCAAGAATTTTTTTAAAAAAGATTTTTGAGAAGAAAATTCACTTTATGCGCTACGGCTTTATCATTGATAATAGAAAATGTATAGGCTGCCACGCTTGTACCACCGCCTGCAAATCCGAACACGACGTGCCTATCGGCGTCAATCGAACCTGGGTGAAGCAGGTAGAAAAAGGAACTTTCCCAAACACCCGCAGGCTATTTAGCGTGATGCGTTGCAATCATTGCACCGATGCGCCCTGCGTGGAAATCTGCCCCGTGGAAGCGCTTTATTTCAGAGAAGACGGCATTGTGGATTTTGACAAACGCCGTTGCATTGGTTGCAAATCCTGCATGCAGGCCTGTCCTTACGACGCGCTTTACATTGACCCGGAAACGCACACGGCAGCCAAGTGCAATTACTGCGCACACAGAGTGGATTTGGGACTGGAGCCTGCCTGCGTGAATGTATGCCCGGAACACGCCATCATTTCCGGCGACATGGAGGACGAAGATTCTGAAATTTTTCAATTGCTTTCCCGCCAGCAGGTAAAAGTGAGAAAAGCTGAAAAAGGAACTCAGCCCAATCTTTTTTACATAGACGGCGACGAGGCTTCCTTGAATCCTTCATTTACCGAAAAATCGGACACTTATCTGTGGAACGCCCAAACGCGTGGCGTGGGACATTATGCCAAAGAAGCCGAAAAGTTGGCCTGGTCAAACGATGATGTTTTGAAAGCAGTGATGCAGGCAAATGGTCAAAATTCACTCGAAGGAGGCAGCGTAAAATCAATAGAATTGATGTTGGCAGGCGCTGAAAAAGCGCGCCGCGCCTACGACGCGCCGAATAAAGGAATACTTTGGGGTTGGGAAGTTTCGGCTTATGTTTTGACCAAAGCCATTTCTGCCGGCGTTTTCATGGTGCTCTTCATGGCTAATTTTTTTAATTGGGGTTTGGACAGCGACGGCGCACTTTGGTGGACTTTGGGAACAGCTTTGGTGTTTTTGGGACTCACCGGCGCATTTTTGGTCAAAGACCTCGATAGACCCGATCGTTTTTTGAACGTGATTTTCCGCCCGCAGTGGAAAAGTTGGCTGGTACGCGGCGGTTACGGAATTACTTTTTACGGCGGCTTACTGACGCTCATTGCCGTTGCGGCTTATTTCAACTGGCAAACTATTGCCGATTTTGCCAAAATCATCACCCTGTTGCTTTCTGTTTTTGTGGCGATTTATACGGCGTTTTTGTTTGCGCAGGCCAAAGGCCGCGATTTTTGGCAAAGCCCCACGCTGGCGCTCCACATGCTGATTCACAGTTTGATGGCTGGCGCTGCTTCATTTTTGCTTTTGGCGGTCCTGGATCAAAGCAGTTTTGAAACCGGCGGCTTTTTGAATAATTTTTTAATGATCGGCATCCGTCTGAATCTTTTGATCATGTTTTTTGAATTTCTGACGCCGCACATGACCGAAGACGCACACCGCACTGCCGATATGATTTTAAAAGGCAGGTATAGCCGGCTTTTTTGGCTGGGTGCAATTGGATTGGGGAATGTGCTGCCCTTGTTTTTGCTGACATTTTCCAATCAAAATATGACAAGCGCTTTGGCAGGATTGTTTGCTTTGGCAGGTATTTACCTTACGGAAAAAATTTGGGTGGAAGCACCTCAAAGAATCCCATTGAGCTAAAAAAATTGAAAATCAATTTTCCATCAAATTGATAACTACTTTAAAACATTAGTCATGGCTCATTATCAAATTCTTGTAATAGGCGGCGGAAATGCCGGATTATCTGCTGCTTCGCAGTTGCTCTTAAAAAATGCGAATCTCAAAATCGGCATTATCGAGCCTTCCGAAAAACATTATTATCAGCCGGCATGGACGCTGGTCGGCGGCGGCACTTTTGATATTCAGGACACCGTGAGGGATGAAAAAGATTTTATCCCCTCAAAAACTAGCTGGATAAAAGACGCCGTAGCCACTTTCGAGCCCGAACAAAATCAGGTAACCTGCAAATCAGGCGAAAAATACACCTATGATTATCTGATCGTAGTGCCCGGCATACAACTCGATTGGGACAAAGTGAAAGGACTCAAAGAGACGCTGGGTAAAAATGGCGTGACCAGCAATTATATTTTTCAGCTAGCGCCGTACACCTGGGAATGTCTGCGCAATTTTAAAGGCGGCAATGCCATTTTTACCAATCCGAACACGCCGATAAAATGTGGCGGCGCGCCGCAGAAAATCATGTACCTGGCTTCGGATTATTTTCGCAAACAAGGAATTTTGAAGCAAACCAATGTGCATTTTTATTCGGGCGGCGGGGTGATTTTTGGCGTAAAAAAATACGCGGCTACGCTCAATAAAGTCATTGAACGCTACGGTATAAAAACGCATTTCAAACATAATCTCGTAGAAATAGACGGCAACAAAAAACTGGCTTGGTTTACAGACGAACACGGCAATCGTATCGAACAGGCTTTTGATATGATACACGTGACGCCGCCCCAAAGCGCGCCCGATTTTGTAAAATATAGCCCGATAGCTATTCAGGACGCTTCACTTTCGGAAGGAACACCTTGTACGCCCGCTACAGCTTCCAAAGATTTTATGGGCTGGGTGGACGTAAACAAGTTTACACTGCAACACAATCGTTTTAAAAATATTTTCAGTTGCGGAGACGTGGCGAATACTCCGAACGCCAAAACCGGCGCTGCCGTGCGCAAGCAAGTACCCGTCTTGGTGGAAAACCTGCTCCACGTCATGAACGGCGGTACGCTGTCGGCCAGTTACAATGGCTACGGCTCTTGTCCTTTGGTGACTGGCTACGGCAAGTTGGTACTCGCCGAATTTGATTACGATAATAACCCGATGGAAACCTTTCCATTCGACCAGTCGAAAGAGCGCTACTCCATGTGGTTGCTGAAAAAGAAAGTGCTGCCCTGGATGTACTGGAACCGCATTTTGAGCGGCAGAGCCTGATTTTTTGTGACAGAAAAGTGATTTTGACAAAGATTAAAAAGAAAAATTTTCCATACCATTTATCAATATGAGCAAGACAATTATTGAAAAATTTGCGGAGTCCATAGGCATTATTCCAAAATTGGAAAAGGAAGAAGGCGGGCTTGACAGGCTGACGGAAGCGGGTGATTTGACCAAATTTCCACCGATTGAAAAGTGGGACAATTGGGTCGAATACGAAGCCAAAGCCTGGCCGCTCAAGGAAAAGAAAAACTACGCCATCGTTCCCACTACTTGTTTCAATTGCGAATCGGCCTGCGGACTGACGGCTTATATTGATAAAGAAACCATGCGGGTGCGGAAATTTGAAGGCAACCCGTATCACCCCGGAAGCCGGGGGCGCAATTGTGCCAAAGGCCCCGCCACAGTCAATCAACTCAACGATCCCGATCGCATTTTGTACCCGATGAAAAGAGTGGGCAATCGCGGCGACGGAAAATGGGAAAGAGTAAGTTGGGACGCGGCATTGGACGACATAGCCGCACGCATTCGGAAAGCGCTGCAAGAAGGCAGGAATAACGAAGTGGCTTACCACGTAGGCCGCCCCGGACATGAAGGTTATATGGATCGTGTATTGCAGGCCTGGGGCATTGACGGGCACAACAGCCACACCAATATTTGTTCCTCCGGCGCGCGTTTTGGTTATGCTATCTGGTACGGACACGACCGCCCCTCGCCCGACCACGCCAATGCCAAGTTTATACTTTTGGTCAGCGCACACCTCGAAAGCGGTCACTATTTTAATCCGCACGCACAGCGAATCATCGAGGGAAAGATGGCCGGCGCAAAATTGTGTACCATGGATCCGCGCCTTTCCAATACTGCTTCCATGTCTGATTATTGGATGCCGAGTTACCCGGGTACGGAGGCGGCGGTTTTGCTGGCTATTGCCAAAATTATTTTGGATGAAGGCTGGTACAACCGCGCTTACCTGGAAAACTGGGTGAATTGGCAGGAATTTTTAAAAGCAACGCGTCCAGATCAGGAGCGCACTTTTGAAAATTTCATACTCGCTGTCCGCGAAGAATATCGTGAATATACGCCCGAATACGCCGAAAAAGAAAGCGGCGTAAAAGCTGCCATGATACGTGAGACAGCTAAATTAATCGGCGAGGCAGGCACTCGTTTTGCTTCGCACAATTGGCGGAGCGCGGGCAGCGGCAACCTCGGCGGATGGGCGGTGGCGCGTTGTCTGCATTTTCTTCACGTACTCACCGGCAGCGTTGGCACCGTAGGCGGTACTGCGCCAAACACCTGGAATAAATTTCACCCCGAATTTTTTGATAAACCGCCCGCCCAAAAATTCTGGAACGAACTGCATTTTCCGAAAGAATATCCACTCGCTTTTTTTGAAATGAGTTTCCTTTTGCCGCACATGCTCAAGGAAGGGCGGGGAAAAATGGACACGTACTTCAGCCGGGTGTTTAATCCGGTCTGGACTTACCCCGACGGATTTATGTGGATGGAAGCATTTAAAGATGAAAGTTTGTTCGGATGCCACGTGGCGCTCACGCCTACCTGGAGCGAAACGGCCTATTTTGCAGACTATGTGCTGCCGATGGGTCTGGCTTCCGAGCGGCATGATTTGAATAGTTATGAAACACACTCGGGTGTGTGGATTGCTTTTCGTCAGCCGGTTTTGCGCGAAGCGGCCAGGCGTATGGGCAAAAATTTCACTTTTACCTATGAAGTCAATCCCGGCGAGGTGTGGGAAGAAGACGAATTTTGGATTGAGCTGAGTTGGAGAATTGACCCCGACGGAAGCCTCGGCGTCAAAAAACATTTTGAGTCGCCTTACCGGAAAGGTGAAAAAATTACCATTGACGAATACTATCAGTACATTTTCGAACATACAAAAGGGCTGCCCGAAACTGCTGCCAAAGAAGGACTAAGCGCGTTGGATTATATGCGCAGGTACGGCGCTTTTGTGGTGGAAGAAAATTCGTATCTAAAAAATGAGCAGTTGCTCAAACCCGAGCAATAGGAAGGTGCGAACATTGACAAAGAAACCGGCGCCATTTCCAAAAATGGCAAAACCATTGGCGTCATGGTGGATGGAAAAGCCATGGTCGGTTTTCCGACGCCTTCCGGCAAAAATGAATTTTTCAGCCAGACGATGATTGACTGGAAATGGCCGGAATACGCCATTCCTACTTACCTCAAAAGTCACATACACGAGGAAGAAATGGACAGGTCGAAAGGCGACTATCCTTTGGTGCCTACTTTCCGGCTTCCCACGCTCATCCACTCCCGTTCGGGAAATGCGAAGTGGCTTTATGAAATTTCCAATCGCAATCCTATTTGGATGCACCCCGAGGATGCTAAAAAATTTGGCGTGAACACGGGCGATTTACTGCGCATCAATACCGACATTGGCTATTTTGTGGATAAAGTCTGGGTGACCGAGGGTATGAAACCGGGCGTGGTAGCTTGTTCGCATCACCTCGGCCGCTGGCGGCGACCGCAAGATGCTCCCGGCAATCGCTGGGCTACCAATACGGTGAGCATTGAGTCCGACGGGAAAGGCGGTTGGAAAATGCAGACGTTGAAAGAAATTCATCCTTTCAAAAGCAGTGACCCCGACAGCGCCCGTATATTCTGGAGCGACGGCGGCGTGCATCAAAATATTACCTTCCC
>CALMIT010000089.1 GCA_937864255.1 uncultured Saprospiraceae bacterium | reverse complement strand
CTTCCGCGCGCATTTTGGGCTTTTGCTGGAATGATCAGGACGCCGACGGACTCCAGGACACAGGAGAGCCGGGTATTGAAGGAGTTACGGTACGTATTTTCCAGTCTAATGGCACATTGGCGGGTACGACTACTTCCAATGCTCAGGGACGATATGTTTTTGACAATATTACAACCGGAAATTATTACCTCGAATTTGACGTACTCACCAACACGGCGGGCATCACCGCTTTTCAGGGAACTATCCGTGATGCAGGAAACGACGCCATTGATTCGGACTCAGATCCCTCTACGGGGCGCACGGCGACATTTAGTTTTGATCCGATAGCTGGCGATAAAACTTTTGACAGCGGTTATATTTTGCCGAAAGGCAGCATTTCTGGTTTGGTATTTAAAGATTGTAATAAAAATGGCATCAGAGAGCAAGGTGAGTCAGGTTTTGAAAATGTCAGGGTACGGGTTTCGGGTACTCAAAGTTTCGTGTTTACGAACGCCAATGGAGCTTACCGTTTTGATGACCTGACGCCTGCCAGTTATCAATTGATTTTTGAATTGCCGCTTGTTCCGGGCGGTTTGGCTTTCTCACCGGCAGACCAGGGTAACGATGATAATGTGGACAGCGATGTAAATCCGGCTACCGGAATTACGACTGCTATACAGGTTTTGGGAGGAAGCAATATTGACCATGTTTTTGCGGGTATCATGGACGTCGAAGCGCCGAAATTATCGGGCGTACCTGCGGATGTAAATTTGAATTGTAATGATCCGGCGATTGACTCGCCTCCGGTAGTCACGGCCACGGATAATTGCGATGATGACGTGCCGGTGATTTTCGAGGAGGAAATCGTGAACAATGGTGGAAATTGCATGGGTACAATTACAATTATCAGAAAATGGACGGCGACAGATGATTGCGGCAATGAAACGGTGGCCGTGCAAACTATTACTACCGGCGATAATGAGCCGCCGGTGATTGTGGGCGTACCTCAGGATGTGACCGTACACTGCGATGCTATTCCTGATCCGCCTCTGGTTATCAAGGCTTTGGATGATTGTGACCCGGATCCAAAACTTACTTTCGAAGAGACAACGTCGGGCGACTGTCCGCAAATTATCACACGTACATGGACGGCGGAGGACGACTGTGGAAATATTACTTCGGAAAGCCAGGTTATTACGGTTATTGACACGATACCACCGACTTTGGTAGTTACGCACCCGTTTTTACAAGGCAGAAATCCTGCGGATACGATTTTTCTTGATTGCGATCAATTGCCACGTTTGACAGCAAACGATGTGGACGCTTTTGATGATTGCTCCGATCCGACGGTCAGATTTGTTGAGGATGTGTACAATTCAAGTGATTGCGAACGCGAAGGATTTTTGGCAGTGATGAACTGCGGCTGGGAAGCCACCGATTTGTGTGGCAACAAAACGACCGTTCGTTTCATTTTTGTAGTTCGTGATACCGTAGCGCCGCAGTTATTAAATATTCCCGTTGACATTACGATTAATCTCGCCCAGGGAGACATCATTCCTGGCGTTCCCGGAAATATTGAAGCGACTGATAATTGCGACCAAAACGTCAATATTCATTTTACTTTTTCGCAAGAACAGATTGATTGCCAATTGATTATAAAAAGAAACTGGCAGGCAAAGGATGATTGCGGAAACCAAGTTTCGAAAACGCAGACGATTACAATTTTGCAGGAATGTGATTGTCCCGAAATCG
>CALMIT010000088.1 GCA_937864255.1 uncultured Saprospiraceae bacterium | reverse complement strand
TACAATTTATTACACTTATAGCGACCTGATCGGTGGCTGCACAACCGGCAGCATCGGTCGCTGTCACCGTGTAAGTAGTGGAACTCGTCGGCGACACGTCTCTCGACGCTCCGCTGCCCGCACCGTTTGACCAGTTGTAGGAAAAAGGTTGCAAACCACCCGAAGGCGTCGCGGTAATCGTAGCTGTACCGCCGAGGCACAGGTTTTCGTCGTTGCTGGCAGCTACCGAAAAAAGCGCACAAGGGTTGTTGTTGCGCAGGCAAAAACGATCAAGTTTCAGGTAGTCGCCGTTGGCAGTGCCTTTTATACGTAACTTGGTAGCACCGCTGGGTGCAGCGGCTTCCAATGAATACAACTGCAATAAACTCAAAATATCCACGTCGCGATCCACCTCCACGTAAGCACTGGAAAGCACGGAATTCGAATTATTCAAAAATTCCATAAAGACGCGGTGCTGATAAGACGGATTGTGCGTGCCGCCAAAAAAGCTCAAATGATAAACCTGTCCCGGCGTAATGCCTGTAACAACTTGCTGGATTGAAACCGTAGAACCGGAAGAATTCGGATATATCCAGACGATTTTGCTTCCTTCCACTACATAGCTGCTGGGCGTGTTATAACTCCCGTTACTAACCGTCCAGTTAGATGTATTTGATTCGAATCCTGGATTGGAAAGCAAATTATTTTGACAGGGCGGCAGGCATTCGGTGTGAATTTCCAGTCCCCAGTTTTTTAATTGCCCACCATCATTACTGGCCAAATCTGAAATAGTAAGCGTCCAGTTGCCCGAAGCATTTTCGCCGACGAAGGCAGACAGGCTTTGATAAGGGCGATATGCAGCGCCCGAGGTGGGCGGGCATGGAAGACTGGACGAAGTCGCATCCTGATCGAAGGTGACATAAATATTATCCTGACTGCTGCAAATCCGGTTGAGCAGCGTGATCTCGGTACCCGACGGGCTTCTTAATTTTATAATCAGATCATCAATATAAGTGTGCGCTATATCCAAACCGACGACGCTCACTTTTCTGATAATTCCGTTTGCAGCAATCGGCAAGATCGAAGTATAAGTACCGCTCGAACTCGTAGAAATCGTTATGGGTACGTTCGTGCTATATCGCGTTGTTTGCGAACAGTCGGGGTCGTAGCAATCAATCAGTCCGTCGCAGTCGTCGTCTATGCCGTTGTCACATATTTCCGTAAAGGAAATTTGTACAGTATTGGAATTAAGCCAATCCTGGCAGGTAGCTCTCCGGCTTTGTCTCCGCAATTCTGTGAGTTGTAAAATCGCGCCGGAAGAAAAAGCCGAGCCATTCGCGTTTGCAATGGTAGTCCAGTCAGACCAGGAAGAACCACTAAAGGTCCGCTGCTGCCAGCGGTATTCGAGCGTGCCGGAGCCGCCCGTGGCTGCCACCTGGTTTTGGATATTGACAGAACTACAATTAAAACTGACCAGATTGATTTGTCCGGCGTTGGTTACATTGGTACAATTTGCCGGCGTACAATTATTTGTAGAAAGCGAGGTGGAATATTTTGAAGAACCCATTTTTATCTCCACTCGGATGGTACTCAAAATGGGCGCTCCGGCAGGTAGCGTGAATTCCAGCACGTCGGCTTTTCCGTTTTTCACGCCTTCGCCGATTACATTGAAATTAATATTCCGGTAAGGATTGGAACTCGGATTTTCAATAGAATAATTATTTCTGATACCCTGATAAGTACTGCCCGGCGCGCTGGCCGAGACTCCCGAAGGCAATTCAAAGCGCACATGCGACAAAGCGCGGTTTCTAAAATTTTGTACAGCTACTTTTATCGTCACCGACCCATTGGCATTTTGTATCATCGGGTAAAGAATGACTTTGTAATACGAATGAGAAGCTGTGTAGCAGGCAGTAGCCTGGCAATCGGGATCGGTATTATCCACCAAACCGTCGCCGTCGTCGTCAACGCCGTTATTACAGATTTCGTCAGCGGTCGCTATCGTGTACAGCGGCGAAAAACCGACCAATGATGTGTGAAAAAGGAAAATAAAAAGGAAAGTGCCAACAATGGCGATCAATGGTAAATTACCCCTCTTTTGTGTTTGTGCATCTTTGAGCATTCGCTAAATAGTTTTTGGTTGAGTGTCTGTCCCGGTAGGCTTACCTATCAGGAAAGTATTACATGAGCAAAAAACCATTGAGGGGGAGAGCGCAGCAGATTTTTTTAGAAAATTATTTTCGCTGCGACGTGAAAATCTGGGTAGCAAAGTGCATGTCCCAAATTTTATGCCATAATAAAGTTTTGAAAAAATGGAAGTCGGGTGCATCGTCAACTTTTACTCAAAAGGGGTTCTTTAAAAAAAAAATAGTTTATTTGCCCCCGATTCGCCGGCAATGGTTCCGGGAAGATTTCATCCTAAATCAGAAATGACTTTTTGAAATTTTATGCTCAGTAGAAGAAATATTCGTGTAAAAGTGATGCAGGTGTTGTACGCACTCAATCGTGACTCCAACCTGACACTGAAAGATGCGGTGAGCCGGTATAATCAAAGCGTGCAAAAATCCTATGAAATTTATCTTTTCAATATCCTGCAACTTTACAAAATAGCCGCGCAGGCGCTAAAGGAACTTGAAAAAAGGCAGTCCAAACTGCTCCCTTCCGACGAGGATAAAAATTTTACGCCAAAATTGTGGACCAACCCGGTCGTGCAGTCGCTTCAAAAAAATATGGAATTGGAAAAAGTCTGGAAGCAAAGGGGCCTGACAGGCAGGATAGACGCCGACAGCACCCGGCTTTTTTACAATGAATTTTCCAAATCTGACGAATACCTGGCATACATTAAAAAAGCAGACTCAAATGAGCAGGATGACAGGGACGTGCTGCTGGATTTGTTCAAGGTTTGTATGAAAAATGAAGCCTACAACGACTTCATGGAAAGTATTTTCCCTTCCTGGTACGACGACGAGTCGCTCCTCATCGGCGCCGTCAAAAAAACCATCAAAGCGCTGCCCTCCGACGGAAAATTTTTTGAAGAATACCTGCCGGAAGAAGAAGCTACAAAAGAATTTGGCGAAGAATTGCTGAAGATAACTTTTATGAAAGACGCCGAATTATTGGCGCTCATCGAGCCTACGCTGCAAAACTGGGATGTGGAAAGGGTCGCCATTCTAGATATGATAATGCTCAAAATGGCAGTTTGCGAACTGGTTTATTTTCCTACCATTCCTACCAAAGTAACCCTGAATGAATTTGTGGAAATCGCCAAACTGTACAGTACCGATAAGAGCAAGGATTTTATCAACGGCATTTTAGACCGCCTGATGAAGCAACTTGACAAGGACGGTAAAATTAAAAAGGAAGGCAGAGGACTTTTGGAATAAATTCAATTAGATAAGCCTTCGTACAGCCAGGCTGCGAGTGCGCGCCTGTTGGCTTCTATCATGATTCGCTGTTGGTCAAAAGGATTTCTGATATTGCCCAATTCGATATAAACGCCCACCGGCTTGCATTCCCGCAACATGTGCAAATCCCTGGAAGTAACCGTGCCATGATACTCGCCCGTGCGACGGTATTTTTTATACTTTTTTATAAAAGTGCGGTGGATTTTGCCGGCAAATTTTTTCCCCTCGTCGCTGTCCGGGTGGTAATAGAAAAAAACATCCGTTTGCATACCCCGGCTCCGCGAATCCACATGGATGGCGATCAGTTTTTGTTCGACGACACCCTGTTTTCTATGTTTTTCATATAAATCGTTGATAGCATCGGAGCGCAAAAACAGGCGCTCTTTCTGATTCACCGGCATTTTTTTAGCTGGCCAGGTTCGCTCATCGGCGTCGCATTTCAGGTATCTTCCGTCTCTGATGCCGTCGTTTTCATCGCGGGTTATCATGTACGCCGTTGCGCCGTGCGCGATCAGATTTCTCACCAGCCTGAGCGACACGTCATAAGCATACTCGTCTTCACACAAAGTATGATTGCCGGACTTGCCCTGAGCGCCGGGATCAGGCCCACCGTGTCCGCTTGACACATAAAAAACCTTGCCGACCAGCTTTTTGCTTTCCTGCGGAGTGTAGGCGTATTTTTGTCCGAAAATCGGATAATGTCTCGGTTTGCCTTTCACGCCCAATTCGGGATCAGGCAATTCTGTTTTTGGAATATTGGCATCCGGGCAGTTTAGTTCGTGGAAAGGCACCCAAAGGTCTTTGTTGTCGGTAAAAGCCTGCGCGCGAAATTTTTGCGAAAGCATTTCCAAATTAAATTCCTGTATGCGCACGGCACGATCCCAGTCGTCAATACCTATGGTGCTTCGGATACTTTTTCCGTTGTATTTATAAATGAAAATGGGCAACTGGTACTCGTGTCCGACTATCAGCCCGCTATTTTTTTTGAGTTTATTGATTTTGTAAAACTCATCGCGATTGCAGGGATAATCAAAAAGTCCGTACCGGCGTAAAAGAATATTGACTCCGTCGCCGGCCAGCGCGGTTGCTTTTACATAAGCCGGTTTAGGATTTGTGGTTTCTTTCGGAGATTGTTTTTCGGCGACTACGGCTTTTTGACCGGCGTCGTATAGCGGAAAAAGTAAAATCATGAATATCAAAACCACCTTCTGCGTCATCGCTCATTTTAAATTTGCGGGCTAAATTAGGTTTTCAAAAAAAGAAAGCCAAACTCGCCCTTCAAATCAGCGCTTTACTTTTAATTTTGCGGCATGGAGATTTTACGGGAAATCATTTTTCTGGTTCAAAAAGAATTTCTTCTCGAATGGCGGCAGCGGTATGCGCTGAGCGGAGTGCTTTTGTATGTTTTTTCTACGGTTTTTATTGTGTACTCTGCGTTTGTGAGCGTACAGCCGCCCGTGTGGAACACCTTATTTTGGATGGTGATGCTTTTCGCGTCTGTCAACGCGGTAGCCAAAAGTTTTTTACAGGAAAACAGCGCGCGCCAGCTCTATCACTACACGCTCAACAACCCGCTCTCCGTCGTATTTTCAAAAATGATTTACAATTTTTTGTTGCTGGTCGTGATAGGTACGCTCGCTTTTTTTGCATTCGGATTCATTGCCGGCAATCCCGTAAAAATTCCCGGACTTTTTATCAGCGCAGTGGCGCTGGGCAGCCTCGGATTTTCGATTACTTTCACTTTTATTTCTGCCATCGCTTCCAAAGCCAACAACAGCGCTACGCTCATGGCGATACTAGGTTTTCCGCTCATCATTCCGATTATTATGACGCTGATAAAAATTTCGGCAAACGCGCTGGCGCTACTTCAGGATACCGGCGTGGAGAAGGATATTTTTATCCTCATATCTATTGATTTGCTTTTGATCGGAATGACTTTTTTGTTGTTTCCTTTTTTGTGGCGGGATTAGTATTTATAAAAGTAAACTCTTGATTTTCAGCGCGATAGCTACCAAATACGCCAGGGCTTCCAAGCCAGTGGCACGATTTTAAAATGCTGCTTTTCTTTAAATTCTTTTTTAAAAAATACCATTCCCATTCTGAAAAAATCAATCGTGAGCGTCACCTCGCTTTGGTTTTGTATCCACTGCCAGGCCCGCTCCATTTCATCAGACCAGTGGATGTCGTCAAAAATGAAAACGGTGTCTTCTCCCGCCTTTTCGAGCAACATTTTGAAATATGAAACAGTCGGTTCGAACCTGTGATCGCCGTCAATAAAAGCCAAATCTACCTGTTCGATTTGTGTCAATAAAACAGGCAGCTCACTTTCAAAGGCGCCTTCAAAAAGAGAGACATTTTCGAGTTTCAGATTTTTCAAATTGCCTTTTGCAAACCTCAGCAAACTGGCGTCAGCTTCAATGGAAAAAACGCGCGCGGCGGAGTCTGCTTTTGCCAGATACATAGTAGAAAAGCCCAGCGAAGTGCCTAATTCTACAATGGTGCGCGCCTTAAAATGCAATACCGACTTGAATAAAAACCGGCCCCAAAAACCGGAGACGCTGCTGTTTTTTGCAATATGCGACACAGGTCTTTGCGCCTGATCGGTGACCCGTGAGCCGGCGCCGATTTTTTTCGTTTCTATTACATTTTTCAATGACAGGCTTTGCCTTCGAATGGTTTCAATTTCCGAAAATGCGTAAAAATTTCTTCGGTCTTCCAGCAGGTCGGTCACAATTGAAAACACAAACGGCGAGTGAATACCAAAACGCGTTTGTGCCGAAAAATAAAACCGCAGGAAACGAAAAGCACTGCCGAAAAATGACCTCATAACTGCAAATTTGCCGCGCAAAAAAAGGAATTTTCGGGAAGGCAGGTAAAAAAATCCCGGTTCTTTTGCAAAAGAACCGGGCATTAGAAGAGAATCAAACATCGCGAGTTATCGTGATGTGGTCAGTGTTTGTAAATAGGTTTGTTGCAGTGTCAGTGTTTGTCTGAAGTTTTGTAAGTGATGAAAAGAAAAAATATTATCAAGTTCTAAATTCCAACTCCTGATAGTTTACTTCAATTTGCTTTGGTCGGTCAGGCTTTTTATCCCCGAGCCGTTTACCGAGCTAAATTGATAGATTCCTTCACCTACGCTAGCTTCGTTATCCGTGATAGAACAGGCTTCAATATTTGCCAGACTGATGCCTCCGAAATCCATATTCAGTAAAGCGCCGCCTCTGACATAAGCCAGATTTTTTATTATTTGACAATTTTTCAGCGTCGGGCTGCTCATGCCGCCGCCGCCGTAATTGAACATACCGCCGCCATAATTGGCATGGTTGCCTTCGAGTATGCAGGCAGTCAGTTCGGGGTTGCTTTTGCCCTTATTTCTGCCATCATTGTACAAACCGCCGCCGTCCAGGTCTGCATTGTTTTTGATAAAAATGCAATTGCTCAATCGCGGACTGGCTTCGCCGGTTCTGCCGTTGTTGTACATGCCCGCGCCGTCGCGCGCCTGGTTTTCAATAAAAATGCAGTTGACCACCGTCGGATTCGAAACGCCTTTTGAGCCGTCGTTGTACCAGCCGCCGCCGCATCTTTGCCGGCTTGCATTTGGTCCTACCCCATCGGCATTGCCGCCCGTGATCGTGAATCCGTCCACGACAGTTTTTTCGCTGACGTGTCTGGTCAAAATCACATTGTAGCAATTGTCAAGGTTGCCTGGCTTGCCGATTTCGCCGCTCAGGATGGTTTTAAAAACCGCAGGATTTCGCTTTGCCGCGTTGTCTTCGCTGCCGCCGAAACCTCCGAGCAATTGGACGCCGTCTTTTATTTCAAAACACGACTCCCTGTGTGGCCCTTCGGGAAAATAAGTCCCTTTTGCCACCCAAATTTGGTCACCGAAATTAGATTTGTTGAGAACCGCTTGTAGATTTCCCGCGGCATCGCGCCACGAGCTGCCATTTCCTTGTCCGTTTTCCTTAACAAAAAATACTTGCTGACCATTTAAATTCGAAATACATAATGACAATACCAGTAAGGTGAGTGAGTGAATGTTTCTCATTAGTTTATATTTAAAAAATGAAAATTCCGAATCGCTTTGTTCAATGTTTTTGTCGAAACGGGAAACGTTTGGTATAAACTAATTGAGGGAAAAACAAAAAATTGCCTTGTAAGACTTTAAAAAAATTTGGGGGGCGAGCTGATCAAATCTTGACGCTCTTCAACCAAATTTTTTTATCAGTTTTTTTAATTGAAGAGTTTGTTCATATAATGTTCGAAGCCAGTTTTTAAACCGGCTTTCTCAAAATGTGCAAATCAAAGTTTTGACTTAAATAACTCAGGAGGGGTGTTTTATTTTGCGCTACAAATATAGAGTGACATTTCGCATTTGCCAAACGACCGGACTTCGCCGGGAGGATAGTTCGTTGTTTTTAAGCAAAAACGTAACTTTTTGATATACAGCGATTTGCAGACAATTTAATTTTTTAACTTATTTTCAATTAAGCTGTTTTTCAATTAAAAACAAATGCTTATAAAAAATAAGGCGTTAAATAATATTTAGAATAAATACCCAGAATTTTTAGGTTTTACCTTTTTTGATGGCTGAAAAAACGCCCGGCACCGTTGAATTTTTCAAACCTGATTATATTGGTCAAAATTTTTCAACTCACTTATTTTTTACGATTGTGAAATCAATTATTGTCAAAAACGGAAAAATCATCAACGAAGGCCGTGCCTTTCACGCCGATCTTTTTATAAAAAATGGCAGAATCGAAAAAATCGGCGGCGCACTGAACGACAAAGCCGACATTGAAATAAACGCCGAAAATCTTTGGATTTTACCCGGCATTATAGACGATCAGGTACATTTCAGAGAACCCGGGCTGACGCACAAAGCCAACATCCAGACAGAAGCGCGGGCGGCAGTGGCGGGGGGCGGGACCAGCGTCCTAGGAATGAGCAAAAAAAAAACACCGGCC
>CALMIT010000087.1 GCA_937864255.1 uncultured Saprospiraceae bacterium | reverse complement strand
TCACGGTCAATGATATGGAAGCGCCCGTTTTTGCAGGATGTCCCTCGGATATTGTCATCGTGCTTCCTGCCGATAGTTGTAATACAACAGCCGATTGGGTTCCGCCTACGGCAACGGATAACTGCACGCCGGTCAATCTGATAAGTAACTTTAATCCGGGAGATAATTTCCCGACAGATACGACGGAAATTGTATATACTGCTACCGATACATTTGGCAATGTGTCCACCTGCACTTTTTTGGTTATTATCCAAGATACTCAAAGCCCCGTGATTGTGGACTGCCCCGCAGATATTACGCTTGTGGCGGAAGCAGACAGTTGCAGCGCGACGGCAAGTTGGGACGTTCCGACTTTCTCTGATAATTGCAGCGGAGCTACAATGACTTCTAACTTCTCACCGGGCGACCGTTTCCCTGTAGATACGACGGAGGTGATTTATATTGCTACCGACCTGTCGGGCAATGCGGATACCTGTAGTTTTCTCGTAATCGTTTCCGACGATCAGGCTCCGGTCATTGCCAATTGTCCGAGTGACATTACGCTTTCGATGGAAACGGATAGCTGCGATGTAGCCGCAATGTGGAATCCTCCCACGGCTTCCGACAATTGTTCGGTAATTATGACAAGTAATTTTTCCCCCGGCGATCGTTTCGCAGCAGATACGACGGAGGTAATTTACATTGCTACCGACCCGTCGGGCAATGCCGATACCTGTAGTTTCCTCGTAATTGTCACCGACGATCAGGCGCCGGTCATTACTTGTTCTTCAGATATTATTATCACTCTATCGCAGGGTGCTACAGATACAATTTTAAACGGACTGACTCCGTCTGTGGTGGAAAATTGTACGCTTGATACGGTTTATTATGAACTGAGCGGCGCGACTACCGGCAGCGGTGCGGACGACGCCAGTGCCACAAATTTTTTGACTGGAGCCACCACGGTTACATATTATGCGGTAGATGCTTCGGGCAATGCCGATACTTGTAGTTTTCAGGTAATTGTTTCCCCCGGAGGGGCGATTACTTTTAATTGTCCGGCGAATGTGGATGTTGAGCAGGATAACGGAACCTGCCGCGCAATTGTAAACAACATACCTCTGGTCATTTTGACCAACCAGGCTAATGTGGACTCGGTAACTTATGAACTGAGCGGCGCGACCACCGGCAGCGGCGTGGCCGACGCCAGCGGCACGGAGTTTAATGTGGGCACGACTACGGTGCTTTATAAGATTTTTGATGTTTTTGGCGACAGCCTGGAATGTACTTTCACGGTGTTGGTGCGCGATACCGAACTGCCGGTCATTTCAAATTGTCCGGCTGATATTGTGGTGAATGGAAATTGTGACGCAGCGGTCAATTGGAGCGCGCCTTTAGCGAGCGATAATTGCCAGATTGACGCACTTACAGCCAGCCATCAGCCTAATAGTGTATTTTCGCAGGGAGTGACTGTGGTTACTTACACGGCGAGAGACCTTTCGGGCAATGAAACCAGTTGCTCATTTACCGTAACGGTAAATGATGTAATACCGCCCACCCTGATAGGTTGTCCGGGTAATTTGGTATTCAACACAGACCCGGATAGTTGCACGGCTATGGTCACCTGGGATCCGCCGGTGGCTGTGGACACTTGTTCTCCACCAACGACCATGTCTGTAAATATTCCTCCTGATACCAGGCTGCCCGTCGGGCAGTATGTGGTGATTTATGTAAGCGCAGACGCCGTGGGTAACACGGACACATGCCGCTTTAATGTAACAGTGAGAGACAATCAAAGACCGACTGTCGCAAATTGTCCTGCAAATGTGGAGGTATCTGCCAGCCCGGGACTTTGTTCTGCTCCGGCAACCTGGACTTCACCTGTGTTTTCAGATAATTGTGGCATTGTAAGTATAGATTCTACCAATAGCTCCGGCGATATTTTCCCTTTGGGAATGACCATGGTGCGGTATGTGGCTTTTGATGCAAATATGAACTCGGATACCTGCGAATTTTTGGTAACGGTGAGGGATGACGAATTTCCGGATATTCAAAATTGTCCGGCTGATATTACCGTGGACGCACATCCCGATTCATGCGGCGCGCGCGTAAGCTGGACGCCTCCGGTAGTTACGGACAACTGTACGGTTTCCGGCGTTACATCTACCGCTAATCCGGACGATATATTTCCGATCGGAACCACTTCGGTCGTTTACACAGTTACCGATCCTTCGGGTAATGTAAATGTTTGCAGGTTTGAAATAACCGTGCGAGATACGACTGCTCCTTCGATCAATTGTCCCGGCGATATTGAACTATTGGGGGACGGCACGATTGTGAGCGACCCGGGACAGTTCCTTCTTTCGGCCATTACGGACAATTGCACGGGCGCCATTTTGTTTTTTGACCCGCCGCAGGGTACTGACGGATGCGGCAGCCCGGTCGTGGTGACGCGCAATGACAACACCGGTTTGAATTCCGGCGATGTTTTTCCGGTCGGTATGACCGAATTGATTTACCTGGTTTCCGATACATCGGGAAATACGGTAGAATGCAGCATCAATATTAACATTCTTCCTATCAACAATTCTGTATCAGCTAATGCCAGCCCCAACAATCTCTGCGAAGGAGGCGATGTGCAATTGACTGCAAATTTCAATTTTCCAAATGCAGATTTCAGATGGACGGGGCCGGATAATTTTGTGTCCAATATGCAAAATCCTCTGCTCCAGGATGTTATGGTTGCTGATTCCGGTATTTACACCGTTGTAGTGACGACTCTGAACGGCTGTCGTGACACAACTTCCGTCTTGCTTACGGTTTTCAAAAACCCGGAGTTGGTTATTATGCACAACGATATTATTTGTACGAATGGAGATACGGATTTGGAATTCACAGCCGACGACCTCGCCAATACGAATATCGTCACCTGGTCGTGGACGGGGCCGATAAACTTCTCTTCAAATTCGCAAAATCCGATCATTCAGGATTTTAATCCCGTTCAGTCTGGTGTTTACAGGTTGGTCGCTGTTAACTCGAACGGATGTAGAGACAGCACTTCGGTGAATATTCAATCATCCAGTCCGATCACACCCACTTTGGTGCCGATAGGTAATGATTATCAATATTGTACAAATGAAACGGCTACGCTGCTCGGCACACAATACAATTCAAATAATGTGCAGTACAATTGGGCCGTCAATCCCGACAATGGCGTAGTCTGGACTCCGGCAAATAATAACTCGCTGGCTATGACTTTCAATGAGCCGGGCGATTTTGAGGTCAGTTTCTGGGCAATTGTGGACGGTTGTAATTCGGATACGGCCACGGTCACCCTGCATGTGGATGCGCCGCCTCAATTGGATATTTCTTCCAATGCACCGCTGCTTTGTACTCAGGGCAACGATACTTTGCGCCTTTTCGAAGCCAATGGTCAGGCGGATACTTATCAATGGTCAGGTCCCTTGGGCTTTGGTTCCAATATGCAAAATCCGACAATTGCGAATGTGACCGCCTCTAATTCCGGTTTGTACATTTTGACCGCTATCACCGGCGATAATTGCAGAAGTGAAGAGTCTATCAATATTCAGATTACCAATGGGCCGACTCCGCTCACGCCGATTGTAGAACCAGTGGATACGAATTTGTGTCTCGGCGCTTCGCTGGATTTGGTCGGACAGCAATATTTCAATATAAACGGAGTGGTGTATAAATGGGTAGCCACGCCGGGCATCGGTTCGGGTCTGCCCAATGTGTCCAATAATTCATCCATTTCCGTGACGCCCACGGTAGCCGGCAATTATATCTTTTCTTACCACGCCGAAGTGGCAGGCTGCTCCACCGATACGGTGGAAGTAACTGTGAGCGTGACCGACAAACCGGCGATAGATTTGAATTACAACGATCCGCTGACTTGTATTACCGGCGGTACAAATCTTGAACTAAGCGAATCGGGCGGCAATGCGGTAAGCTGGCAATGGACGGGGCCGAACAGTTTTAGCTCCGATGTCCAAAATCCGGTCATCCCCGACGTGAGCATTATCAACTCCGGAACTTACAATGTTTCAATAACAGATATTAATGGTTGTACCAATGCAGGTTCCATTGACGTGAGTATCACCGAAGGATTAGCACAATTGACCATAGATGTCAATAAAATGCGTCATTGCGAACTTGCAGATACACTTATTTTGGAAGTGGCACTGATTCCGGGAGCGACTTATTTCTGGTCGGGCCCGGTTCAGTTGTCTTCCACCGGCAACCGGATTTTAATCGTAGATCCTTCCGCGGCTTATTCGGGCGCTTATACGGTTTTTGCGCGCAATAACGACGGTTGTGAATCGCCGGTTTCGGATACTGCATTTGTGGAAATCCTGGAAGCTCCCGAAACGATCAACGACCTGATCAATATTATCATCGGCACCAGCGACACTTTCAATGTGCTTTTAAATGACACCTTCAATCCACTGGAGCCTTTCGAAATTACCATTGTATCGCCACCTCAAAACGGCACGATAGAAGACCTTAAAGACGGTCGTTTTGTCTATACGCCGAACGGCAATTCGCCGACCCAGGATTTTTTCACTTATGAAATTTGCTACGACAGTTGCGCTCTGCTTTGCGACAAAGCAGTCGTGACTTTGAATATTGATTATGATCCGAATGAGTGCGTTATTCCTTCGGTAATCACGCCCAATGACGATGGCAAGAATGACTTTTTTGTCATTTCGTGCATTGAAGCAGGTA
>CALMIT010000086.1 GCA_937864255.1 uncultured Saprospiraceae bacterium | reverse complement strand
TCGCGGTAGGGATGGCGACCAATATGCTTCCGCACAATTTGCGCGAAGTTTGCAACGGCATCATCGCTTATGTGGATCAGCCGGATATCACCGTGGAGGGTTTGATGGAATACGTCAAAGCGCCCGATTTTCCGACGGGGGGTATCATTTATGGCGTGAGCGGCATCAAGGAAGCTTTTGAAACCGGGCGGGGAAGAGTGGTTGTGCGCGGAAAAGCGGACATTGAAACCGATAACAGCGGCCGTGAAGTCATCATCGTCTCCGAAATTCCCTTTCAGGTCAACAAAGCGATGTTGATTCAAAAAATCGCCGAGTTGGTCAATGAGAAAAAAATCGAAGGTATTTCCGACATCCGCGACGAATCTGACCGGCACGGCGTGCGCATCGTCATTGACATCAAACGCGACGCGATGGCCAGCGTCGTTTTGAGCTTTTTATACAAATACACACCACTGCAAACTTCGTACGGCGTGAACAACGTAGCTCTCGTAAAAGGCCGCCCGAGAATTTTGAATTTAAAACAGCTCATCGAAGAATTTGTAAAATTCAGAATCGAGGTCATCGTTCGCCGCACGCAATTTGACCTGCGCAAAGCGCTGGAGCGCGCGCATATTTTGATCGCGCTGTTGATCGCACTGGATTACATTGACGAAGTGGTGAATTTGATAAGAGCGTCAAAAACGCCCGACGAAGCCAAAGAGCGCCTCATGCGCGGCGATTTTATAAAAGACAAAGAAAAATTCTGGCAGCAATTTGGTCCGCTCATTGAAAACCAGCTGGAAGAGCAAAAACCGCTCGAAGGAAACGTGCTGACCGAAACGCAGGCGAAGGCAATTCTTGATAT
The DNA here is from genome assembly GCA_937864255.1 of uncultured Saprospiraceae bacterium. Classification (GTDB taxonomy): domain Bacteria; phylum Bacteroidota; class Bacteroidia; order Chitinophagales; family Saprospiraceae; genus JAGQWW01. Next base: position 3,878 of record CALMIT010000086.1, on the reverse strand, counting down.
GCGCCTCCAACGCCTGACAGGACTGGAAAGAGAAAAAATCAGGTCTGAATACGACGAGTTGATGCTCACCATCTCCGACTTGCGCGATATTTTGGGTAGCGAGGCGAGACAGCGTGAAATTGTCAAACTCGAACTCACCGAAATCAGAGACAAATACGGCGACGATCGCCGCACCGCCATAGAATTGCAGGATATTGAAATCAACATGGAAGACATGATCGCCGACGACGGCGTGATGGTCACGATTTCACACCTGGGCTACATCAAACGGACGCCCATTGAGGAATTCAGATTGCAAAGCAGAGGCGGACGCGGTTCCACGGGCGCAAAGACGCGCGACGAAGATTGGGTGGAGCACATGTTCGTAGCCAGCAATCACAATTATTTACTGCTCTTTACCGAGCAGGGAAAGGTGCATTGGATGCGCGTGTACGAAATCCCGGAAGCCTCCAAAACGGCGGCGGGCAGGGTCATTCAAAACCTGCTGACCATTCCGAAGGAAGATAAAGTCCGCGCTTTCATCATCATCAAAGATTTGAACGACCGGGAATTTTTGGAAAATCACTTCATCCTGTTTTGCACGCGGAAAGGCGTGGTGAAAAAAACTGCCGTAGATGCTTATTCGCGTCCGCGCCAGGGTGGCATTCAGGCGATTTCGATAAAAGATGGCGACCAGTTGCTCGAAGCAAAATTGACGACAGGCAATATGCAGGTTTTCCTGGCTGCGAAAAGCGGGAACGCCATCCGTTTTAACGAAGAAAACGTACGCCCGATGGGACGTACCGCCGAAGGCGTACGCGGTATCACGCTTTCCAAACGCAGTGACGACGAAGTGGTCGGTATGGTTTGTATTGATCCGGATGACAAAGCGACTACTATTTTGGTCATCTCCGAAAAAGGCAACGGCAAGCGCAGCGATTTTGACGATTATCGCCTCACAAACCGCGGCGGCAAAGGCGTCAAAACGATGGAAGTGACTAAAAAGACTGGCGATGTGGTAGCCATCAAAGCCGTCAAAGAGGAAGATCACCTGATGATCACAACCAAAAACGGGGTGGTGATACGCATGGAAGTAAAAGAACTGAGGGTGATGGGCCGCGCTACGCAAGGCGTGAGAGTGATTAGGCTGGATGAAGAAGACAATATAGCAGATGTGGCTATCATTATGGAGGACGAACTGGATCAGAATGAAACACCGGAGCAGGAAAATGCGGAGTAATTGATTTTACTGACAAATTTTATCCACTCCCTTAACATTTCTTAACCAGCCGGTACGTTCTTTTAACGATTGTAAATAAATATAACTTTAATTGTAATCGTCCTAACAGGCGGTTTTTAAACTCAAAAAAATAAAATCACGACATGAAAAAGTTTGTTTTTGGAGTATTTACTTTACTTCTGGCAATTGCCACACTGAACGCTCAGGAAGAAGCCGAAAAGGCGGTAAAAAAAGCCGGCAAAGCGCTTTCCAGCTACAATCTTGACCCAACCAACAATCAGGAAAAACTTAAAGAAGCCGTGGAAATGGCCGATTTAGGCGTCTCTTCACCCGGCATGGCAAATAACTTCAGCGCCTGGCAAACCAGAGGCGAAGTGTACAACGGCGTAGCCAGCAATGAAATGAGCGCACAAACGCTTTCGGAACTGAAAGGCGAACAATACCAGCTCAAAAATCTTGACGCGCCCGTCAAAGCGCTCGAATCTTTTGAAAAAGCGCTAAAAGCTGCCGAAAAAAAATACGAAACCAAAGACGCACTGAAAGGCATCAAAGAAACTGTTAATTACCTGAATGTTTTTTCCAATCCATTGCTCGAAGCGGGTGATTATGCAGGCGCATTCCCGCTGCTGAACGGCGTGTTGACTGCCCGGAAATTGTTGATGGACAATGGCGAAAAGGACATTTTTGCCTAAGCCAAAGATTTGAACAACCACCGCTTTGTAGTGGCTTATTGCGCTCAGGCTTCCGGCAATAAAGCCGTAGCGAAGGAACTTTTCAAAACCCTGGTAGATGCCGGACACGACGAAGCGAGGATTTATTCCAATTATTACAGACTTCTGGCAGAAGAAAATGACCCGAATGCCATGAAAATTCTGGAAATGGGAAGAGCGAAATATCCCGACAATTCGGAAATTCTTTTTGCGGAAATTAATGAGTATATCAAAGCTGAAAAGTACGATCTGCTCGAACAAAAACTTAAAGAGGCCATCGCCAAAGAACCGGACAATCCTTCTATTTATTCAGCCTTGGGCAATGTGTACATGAATTTGCAAAGCGCAGAACTCGAAAAAGGCGACAAAGCAAAAGCCGAGATTTATTACGAGCAGTCTAAAAAATATTACAACGACGCTCTTGCCATCGATCCGAATTTATTTGACGCCATCTACAGCCTCGGCTCCATTTACTTCAACCAGGCAGTGGAAATTGTGAAAAAGATGAACAATCTGGGCTTGTCAAAAGAAGACCAGAAAAAATATAACGAAATGGGCAAAGAAGTGGACGTACTTTTTGATAAGGCGCTTCCTTACTTTCAAAAAGCTGAAAAACTCAATCCAAACGATACCAACACGCTGATAGCTTTGCGTGAAATTTTTGCCCGCAGAAGTGATTTTGAAAAATCAAACGAATTCAAAAAAAGGCTGGAAAAAGTGCAAAGTGGCGGCACGAATGACAAGCCTTATTTCAACCAATAAGCTTTGCTCATAAAATAAAAGAGGGCGATTTCCGCGAGTTGGAAATCGCCCTCTTTTCGTTTTTGGAAATAGGCGAATCTGGTTATTTTGTGCCAAAAAGAGATTTGCCCATGCTTTCCACAGCCGAAAAAATTTCTGCAAAAATTAGTGCTTTCAACAACTGGGTGGGACACAAAACGGCTTGGCTGACAGTTGCTCTGGTCATTCTTTTCTGCTACGATGTGCTGATGCGTTATGCTTTCAACCACACAAAAGTCTGGATCGGCGAATTGGAATGGCATCTTTTTTCACTAATTTTCCTGCTGGGCGCCGCTTATACGCTCGACCACGACCGGCACGTGCGCGTGGATTTGTTTTATGCCAAATTTTCAAAAAAGAAAAAAGCCTGGGTGGATTTTACGGGTACACTTTTGCTGCTGCTACCCTGGTGCGTTGTGATACTTGTCAATTCGATTATTTACGCGGGTCATGCTTTTCAGCAAATGGAGGGTTCGCCCAATCCCGGCGGACTCCCCTACCGTTTTATTATAAAATCAGCTATTTCGGCCGGCTTCCTGCTGCTTTTGCTGCAAGCACTTTCTATTTTGATAAAAACAGGACTGGAAATTTTCACTCCTAAAAACTCCGAACAAAAACCAGGTTGAATTATGGAGATTTTTGCCATTTTGCTCTTCGTGGTCGTTTTTGCGCTTATTCTGTATGGCTACCCGGTCGCTTTTACACTCGGAGGAATTTCCATTTTGTTCGGTTTAATTTTTTTGGGTCCTGATTTTTTCGAATTACTCCCGTTGCGCATCAAAGGCACGATGGAAAATGTAGTGCTGATCGCCGTGCCGCTGTTCATCTTCATGGGCATCATGCTCGAAAAATCAGGCCTGGCCGAAAGTATGCTCGAAACGATGGCGATTTTATTTGGAAAATTGCCGGGCGGTCTGGCTGTGTCGGTTGTTTTGGTCGGCGCACTACTGGCTGCTTCCACGGGCATCGTCGGCGCGACGGTGGTGACGATGGGACTCATCAGCCTGCCCACCATGCTCAAAAGAGGTTACAAACCCGAGCTTGCCGCTGGCACTATCGCCGCGTCGGGCACGCTGGGACAAATCATTCCGCCCTCCATCGTGCTGGTTTTGCTGGCAGACACGCTGAGCAATTCTGCGCAGTCGCAGACCGTGGATGTGGGCAGCTTA
>CALMIT010000085.1 GCA_937864255.1 uncultured Saprospiraceae bacterium | reverse complement strand
TCGGCGCGCCGGCAGCAAAGAAGCGAGCAAGCCTATGATCAGCACCGTGGCCGTGACGACGACCATGTCTGATAAGCGCAAACTAATCGGATAAGCGTCAAAAGCAAACCCGCCCGGAAAGGCAATAATGCCAAAAGTTTTTTGCAGCCAAAACAGTCCCAATGCCAGCAAAAAACCAATAAAAATACCCATTGATGTGAGTAACAGCCCTTCATTCAGGAAAATATTCCGCACCGTGCGGTCTGTAGCGCCCATACTTTTTAGGATGGCGATATCTTGCTTTTTTTCGAGTACGATCATCCACAAAGAGCCGATCATGTTGAAAGCAACAAGTACCAGCATCAGGCTCAAGATGGCGAAGCTCATCCATTTTTCCACATTCATCAATTTTAAAAATGCTTCATCCTGCTGGTAGCGATCTTTTACGGCAAAGTCGGGTCCCATGACCGTGCGCAATGCAGCGAGTGCAGCTTTTTTGTCAGCGCCGGATTGAAAACTGATTTCCAGCGAACTTACTTCGGCGGCATTGCCGAGCAGGTCGCGGGCAAACTGCAATGAAGTGAGTACGTATTGGTTGTCGTAATCTTGCTGGTTTACAAAAGTGCCGACCGGGTAAACGTATTTTTTTCTGAAAGGCTGGTCGAGGGTGCCGACAGTCTGCCTTCTTTTGGGCATAAATACAGTCATCGCGGCAAATTGATCGTCCACATTCACGCCCAATTTATTGCGCATACCGCCGCCGATCACGGCCAGGTCGGCGTCTTCGTCGTGCAGCCTGAAAATACCTTCGCGGATGGTGCTGTCTATGCCGGTCACTTTCTGAAAATTCTCATCAACGCCTTTCAACAGCCCGAAATCCTGGCGGTTTTTATATTCAAAAAAAGCAACTTCTTCCAGCGTTTGCGATACGGACGCCACACCTGTCGTATTTTGTATTTTTTGTAAAAGTGCGCTGTCCACTTCAAAAGTTTTTCCTTTTACGGCGGTGATTTTCACGTCAGGATTGAATGTGCTGAACAGGCTGCTAAGCAAATCTTCAAAACCGTTGAAAACCGAGAGTACCAAAATCAAAGCCGCAGTGCCGATGGCCACGCCGAGTACAGAGACGCCGGAGATGATATTGATGGCATTGGAGGAGCGTTTGGCAAATAAGTAGCGCCGCGCAATTTTTAAAGCTAAATTCATCGGCTGTTTTGTAGGAAAGATTTTTTTGTGAAGGGCTAAAGATAGAACCGTCCGGTCAGTTTTTTAGAAAAGTATTTACAAAAAGAATCTTACGGCAAGTTCGTAAACTTTTAGTCCTAATCCTGTAATCACCCCTTCACACCTGGCAGATAAAAACGAGTGGTGGCGGTAGTTTTCGCGTGCAAAAATATTTGAAATATGCACTTCCACCACCGGCGTGGTAATCGCTGCGACGGCGTCTGCCAGCGCGATAGAAGTGTGTGCGTAAGCGCCGGCATTCAGGATAATACCATCGTAGGTGAAGCCGGTTTCGTGCAATTTGTCTATCAAGTCGCCCTCGTGATTGCTTTGGAAATAATGCAGCGTGATAGTCGGAAATTCATTTTGCAGGTACACAAAAAAAGATTCGAAGCGCTCATCGCCATAAATGGCGGGTTCGCGTTCGCCCAAAAGATTCAGATTTGGACCATTTATGACGATGAGTTTCACGTGAGATACAGCTTCAAAAGTGAAAAGTGCTTTCGATTATGTGCGGCATCAATTTGCCATTTCCGAAAGGAATTTTATCCTGATCAATTGTATTTCCTCCATTGTAATATCATCGCCCTGTAGCTCTTTGAAGGCAGCTTCGGGAGAGTCAATGGCAGCCCCCATAAAGTAGTCATATATTTCCTCGCGCACGTATTCATCTATATTTTCCTCAATGTAATAGTCTATATTTACTTTCGTTCCCGACACGACGATGGCATCCAGTTCTTCCAGCAAATCTTCCATGCTCAACTCATTTTGCTTCGCAATATCGGGCAGGGGCATTTTACGGTCTATGCTTTTTATAATGTCCACTTTTACTTTCGACTTATTTGCCACCTGCTTGATTACAAAATCGGTAGGGCGTTCTATTTCATTCTCTTCTACGTATTTTTTTATCATTTCCAAAAACGGGCGCGCATAACGCTGTGCTTTTCCTATACTTACGCCGCCGATTTTGGTCATATCATCCATCGTTATCGGGTATTGCGTAGCCATGTCTTCAAGCGACGGATCCTGGAAAATGACGAATGGCGGCACGTTTTTCTTTTTGGCTTCCGCGCGCCGCAAATCTTTTAACAACTTCAAAAGCGTATCATCCAAAACCGCCGTTTTGCCCGTTCCTTCTTCCTCGTCGGTGTCCATTTCATCATAGTTGTGGTTGATCGGAATTTTGAAAGAATAAGGCTTGTCGATGAATTGATAACCGAGTTCGGTTACTTTGAGTACGCCGTACGTTTCGATGTCTTTTCTTAAAAACTTGTGCAAAATGGCTTGTCTGAAAACCGAACTCCAAAAGGTATCGTCCTTATCTTTTCCGATACCGAAAAGAGTAAGTTTGTTGAATTTAAAATCCTTCATCTCTTTGGTTTCCTGTCCGGTCACAAAATCCACGAGGGTTTTTAAAGTATAATTTTCATTGAGTTGCAGCACAGCTTCCAGCACCTGCTTCAGTTCTTTTTGCACTTCTACTTTTTCTTTCGGGTGTTTGCAATTATCGCACATCTCGCTGCACTCTTTCACGTTAAAATCTTCTCCGAAATAAGCAAGTAAAAACTGCCGGCGGCAGGAAGTGGTTTCCGCATACGCTTCTACTTCCTGCATGAGTAGAGCGCCCATTTCGCGCTCCGCCACGGGTTTGTCGCGCAGGAATTTCTCCAGTTTCAAAATGTCTTTGTAAGAATAAAACGCCACGCATCTTCCTTCCAGTCCGTCGCGTCCGGCGCGTCCGGTTTCCTGATAGTAATTTTCTATACTTTTTGGAATGTCGTAGTGAATCACAAAGCGTACGTCCGGTTTGTCAATACCCATCCCGAAAGCAATCGTGGCGACTATCACGTCTATTTCTTCCATCAAAAAAGCATCCTGCGTCTGACTGCGCACTTTGGCTTCCAGTCCGGCGTGATAAGGCGCTGCCTTGATGCCGTTTACATTTAAAATCTGTGCGATTTCCTCTGTTGATTTACGCGATTGGACGTAGATAATGCCCGACTTGTTGGGCACGGTCTTGATGATTTGTACGATTTGTTTGAAAGTCTGGTCTTTTTTGCCTTTGGGCCGCACCTCGTAAAAAAGGTTGTCGCGATTAAACGAGGAGACAAAAGTATTCACCAGTTCCATGCCCAGGTTTTTCAAAATATCGCTTTGTACTTTGGGCGTAGCCGTAGCAGTCAGGGCAATGACGGGAATTTCTTTACTGATCGCATCAATCATGAGTTTGATGCGGCGGTATTCGGGACGAAAGTCATGCCCCCATTCCGATATACAATGCGCCTCGTCAACGGCTACAAAAGAGATATTTACATTTTGAAAAAACTCGATGTTCTCGTCTTTGGTCAGTGTTTCAGGAGCTATGTACAGCATTTTGGTTTTGCCGTCTATGATGTCCTGTTTTACGCTTTTCATTTGTGTGCGGGAGAGCGACGAATTGAGAAAATGCGCTATCTCGTCTTCATCGCTGTAGCCTCTGATGCTGTCCACCTGATTTTTCATCAACGCGATAAGCGGCGAAATGATAAGTGCCGTGCCTTCCAGCATCATAGCCGGAAGTTGATAACACAAAGATTTACCGCCGCCTGTCGGCATGATTACAAAAGTGTCTTTGCCTTCCAGCAGGCTTTGAATGATGGGCTCCTGGTTTCCTTTGAAAGCATCGAAGCCAAAATATTTTTGCAGCGCTTCATGTAAAGTCTGGGAAGATGCGCCTATTTCTTGAATGTGCTCCATGGATTATTTTTTCAAAAAATTAAGTCTTGCGTTTAACTGTTCTAAATTTAGAAAAAAAGTTTCTTTCACCTAACTTTCGCCGCTTGTTTTTTGGATCGCAAACGAATTTTGGAGGCGCTTTTTTCAAAAAGCCGCCAAAGATAATAAAACCAAATTTTATTTGGAACACCTAATTGTTAAAACTGCACTCCGTACTTTAGAAATTGAATCGGATACGTTGATAGCGCTGCGCGGCGCTATTGATGCGGATTTTGTAAAAATTGCAAGTTTGATTTTTCAGTCGAAAGGTCGCGTCATTGTGTCCGGCATCGGCAAAAGCGCTATCGTGGCTCAAAAAATAGTTGCCACCCTCAATTCCACCGGCACCCCCTCCGTATTCATGCACGCTGCCGACGCCATTCATGGCGACCTCGGCATGGTGCGTTCCGAAGATATTGTCATTTGTATTTCAAAAAGCGGCGATACGCCCGAAATCAAAGTGCTGGCGCCGCTGGTCAAAAATCTCGGATGTCGCCTCTTCGGCATGGTCGGCAACAAAAACAGCTATTTGGGCAAATGCGCAGACCTGATACTACACACGCCCGTCTCTAAAGAAGCGGAACCCAATAACCTGGCGCCTACTGCCAGCACCACAGCGCAAATGGCTTTGGGCGACGCACTTGCCACGGCGCTGCTTGCTATGCGCGGATTTACGGAAAAAGATTTCGCCCAATTTCATCCGGGCGGCTCTTTGGGCAAACGACTGTACCTGCGTGTCGGCGATTTGTATCCGCAAAATGA
>CALMIT010000084.1 GCA_937864255.1 uncultured Saprospiraceae bacterium | reverse complement strand
ATAGCGAACAGATAAATTATCTCTACCGCTCCGAAGGTTTTCTTTCTTACGAAAACGGGCAGTGGAAGCATTTTAATCGAAACAACCGCGAGGAACTGCGCGGCGAAAACAAAGATCCGAACGAAAGAGACGACGACCTTTTCGACATTGTAGCCATTTTGGGATCCGAAGACGGCAACACCGTTTTTATTGGTTCTTACATCGAAGGGCTGCTGGAGTACGATCTCACGCAGGATAAAATGACGCTTTTTAATGAAAAAAATTCGAGCCTGGAAGAGGTCGCTCAAAATGACCCCGGGAGAGTACGAATAACGGGGCTGGCTTTTGACGAGGAAGAAAATCTGTGGATTACCAACTTTGCCGCCGAACACCCGCTTTCGATGTACAAAAAAGACAAAAGCTGGCAATCATTCAGCCTCGGTCAATGCGGCAATTTTAACGAAGTCAAAGCCGTCGTTGTGGATGAAGTGGGCTTTAAATGGATAATCCCCGATGAGGAGACAGCGGGCGTTTTGGTTTTTGACGAGGGCGATCCGGACGATCCTGCCGACGACCGTTGCCGCGCCGTTACTACTTCCAACAGCAATCTGCCTTCCAATACAGCCTATTCGATTGCCGTAGATCTTGACGGCGATGTGTGGGTCGGCACCGAAGACGGCGCTATCGTATTTGAATGTGGCGGCAGCGCTTTTGAAGCCGAAAACTGCCGTGGTTCATTGCGTCCGGTTGAAGTGGGCGGAGATTTGGAGTATCTGTTGAAGGGTGAAAACGTGCGCGCCATTGCCGTGGACGGCGCAAACAGAAAATGGTTTGGTACCACCAACGGGCTTTTTGTGCAGGATGCCGCGGGCTTTGTACAAGTCGCCGCTTTTAATGAAAATAACAGCCCGCTTTTTGACAATAATATTATTGACCTGGCTATCAACCAGGCAACCGGGGAAGTATTTATCGCTACCAATCGCGGGCTTCAGTCTTTCCGTACAGACGCGGTAGAGGGCGGAGTGATCAACAGTCCGGAAGTGGTTGTTTTTCCTAACCCCGTTCGTCCTGATTATGAAGGGCCCATCGCTATCAAAGGTTTGGCCAGAGATGCCAATGTAAAAATAACCGACATCGGCGGGCAACTGATTTACGAGACAACCGCAAACGGCGGGCAGGCAATTTGGGATGGAAAAGACTACAACGGAAGGCGTGCCGCCACAGGAGTCTATCTGGTGTTTAGCACGAGTACGCGAAATCCTGACAACCCGGAAGCAGTGGTGGCAAAGGTGTTAATGGTAAAATAGTACGGACTTTCCAATATCTTGATAAAAACCTGCCAGATTTTGAAAATCCGGCAGGTTTTTATTTATCACTCTATCACCAGCTTGCCGCTTTGTGTGCGGCCATTTTCCAGCCGCAAAGTGTAAATGTAAATACCCGCAGGCAATGCGCCGAGTGAAAAACTTTGTTCCTGCAAAGGCACATCCCACGCTTTTTCAAAATGCAATTTCCCTGCCGCGTCTCTGATTTCAAAGCAGTAACTGCCGCTATTATGTATTGAATAGGTTATGGTGAGCCGGTCTTTCGCCGGATTGGGATATACCCTGGCAATTTCCTCCGGACGCTGTCCGGCCGTAGGCGCGCTGCTCAAAGTACCGCAGGCGCAGCCTCCCGGCTTGCCCAGCCGGTAATTTGGAAAATGCGGAAGCGAAAAAGCATTCCTGCCATATAACTGAATACCGTGTTGTTCTACATTGCAGGCAATACCCTTTTTGTCCGGTTCGTGGATGACATGCAGGCGCGGTACCGTACTTGTACAATTACCATAAATTTTTCCATCCGGACCATTTTGTAAAAGAAAAAAAGTACTGGCACTATTCCATTCCCCAAATCCGTCATATACCGCCACCGTATCCACCGC
>CALMIT010000083.1 GCA_937864255.1 uncultured Saprospiraceae bacterium | reverse complement strand
ATTCCACCGGATAGCACGACTCACATTGCTGAGCATAAAACAAAGTAGCATGATGAATATCCAAAAGTAGTCTGCGTTTTGAAAATCTGTTATTATTTTTTCGATGAGACTACACTGCTCGGCGGGGATTCCGTCTAATTGACACTGCGCCTGGTAGGCTTTATTCTGGCTATTGTAAAGTAAAATGAGAATGGTAAGGCCGACTCCAAAAAAAGCCGCAATTCGCAAGAAAGTTAAAATGACTTTTTTCAAGGCGGTTGGATTTTCGTAATGTTTCGTTTAGGTCAGGCGATTATTTTCGTCCGGGAAAATAGCGGTGGGTTTGAATTTTTTAGCTTCTTCAAAATCCATGAAAGCGTAAGAAATAATGATAAGCACGTCCCCCACCTCTGCTTTTCTTGCAGCGGCGCCATTCAGACAAATCGTACCTGTGCCACGCTCGCCTTTTATTACGTATGTTTCCAGGCGCTCGCCGTTATTGTTGTTTACCACCTGCACCCGTTCTCCTTCGATCAGATTAGCTGCATCCATCAAATCTTCGTCAATGGTGATGCTGCCAACATAGTTAAGGTTTGCCTCTGTTACCTTTACTTTATGGATTTTTGATTTAAAAACCTGAATAAACATAATGGGTATAAAAGTAAGAATTTCAAAAGAATACTGATAAAACAAGTCTTATCATAAACCTTTTAAATACGGAGAAACACTTTAAGCGTCACAAATATTCCAAATTAAATATCATAATGAAAAATCAAACCGCAGACAAAAAGAACAAAATTTTTTACTCACGGTTTAAAATGATGACATTGTCAATCAGCCTCACCCCGTCAATTCGTGCAGCGGTACAAGCCACCAAATAGCTGTTGTCCCCAAAACGTTTCACGGGTTGTAAAGTTTTTCCATCCACGATTTCGAAATACTCCGGCTCAAAGCCGCCCTCCGACAATTGCGTCATAGCCCATTCTTTCCAATCTTCCGCCGATTTCGAAAAGATATTTTCTTTTACCGATGATAGCGTTTTGAATATTAGCGGCGCTTTTTTTCTTCCTTCGTTGCTTAGACGAACATTCCTCGAACTCATCGCCAATCCGTCGGATTCTCTCAAAGTAGCTCCCATAATTAACTTAACGGGTATAGACAACTGTTCGATCATGTTTTGAATGACCGCAAACTGCTGAAAATCTTTTTGCCCCATGATCAACTCATCAGGTTCAACAATATCTAAAAGGCGCTTGACCACCTGCATCACGCCTTCGAAATGGCCGGGACGGAATGTACCCTCCATCACGCTGTCAAGATTTTTCATCGCCACAGAAAAATTCAGCGTCTTGCCGGCAGGGTAAATTTCGTCTGTGGCGGGCAAAAAAAGAACATCGCACTTTGTGCGCTCCAGAAGCAAAATATCAGCGGCTTCCGTGCGAGGATATTTTTTCAAATCTTCCGGGTCATTGAACTGCGTAGGATTTACGAAAATACTGGCGACAACAATATCATTATTTTCTTTTGCCATGCTGACCAGCGAGAGGTGTCCCTCATGTAAAGCGCCCATGGTAGGTACAAAGCCGATCCTGGCATGTTTGGATTTTTCTTCTCTCAAAAAGCGTTTTAAGTTTTCAACATTTTTAAAAAGGAGCATAGAGAAATTTTTAGTAATGGGCTTAAGAAACAAGTTTTTTCAACTATTTTCCAAATAAAGAGTTAATCCTTTTCGGAATGACTATTTGTAAAGCGCCTAAAAATAAAGAAAAGTCCTACTTTTTTAATACCTTTGCGGGCTAGTTCATTGGTCATTTGTTTTTGTAGAAAACTTTTTTTGACATTATGGAGAAAAAGAAAGTCCTGATAGTTACGCAGGAAATGGATCCCTACACGAGCCTCTCCGAAATATCCAATATTGCTCGCCAACTTCCACAACTTGCTCAGGAAAATGGTATGGAAATCAGGGTTTTGATGCCCCGTTTCGGCACCATAAATGAGCGCAGGCACCGCCTTCATGAAGTGGTTCGTTTGTCAGGTATGAATATTATCGTGGATGATGATGATTACCCTTTGATTATTAAAGTGGCATCTCTTCCCGGTGCACGGATGCAGGTTTATTTCTTGGATAACGATGAGTTTTTCAAACGCAAAGCCGTCTTCAAAGATGACGCCGGCTTGCCTTACGAAGATAATGCGGACAGAATGGTGTTCTTCTGCAAAGGTGTGATAGAGACAGTTAGAAAATTTGGCTGGCCACCCGACATTATTCATTGCCATGGCTGGATGACCAGCCTCGTGCCTATTTATGTTCGTACGGCTTATAAAACAGAGCCATTGTTTCAGAATACCAAAGTGGTTTATTCAGTGTATGAAAGTTCGATTGAAAAAACTTTTAATGATAATTTTTTCAGCAAAGCTTCCATCAATAACCTAACTCCCGAAGATTTACACGCCTATCAAAACGGCACGGGTATAACCCTGCACAAAGGCGCAATTCAATATTCTGACGGGATTATTTTGGGAAATGGCGAAGTACCCGAAAACGTCAAAAAACTATTAGACTCAATAGAAAAGCCAGTACTCGAATTTCAGGAAGGAGAGAATTTTTTGGATGCCTACATCGAATTTTACAATAACCTGCTGGCAGAGGCAGAAGTCTGATAATTGAATCAATCCTATTTCTTAAAGAGAAAAAGTAGTCGTTTTGTGATACAACAGTTTTTCTTTTTTGACAGACTTTAAAAGAAAAATCAAAATAGATCATGAAACGACTATTTTTTTCTGTCCAAAACCAACCTATACAATTTTCTAAAATGAAGCCATTTTATTTATGGTTTGTAGCAGCGGCTACGGGGATATTTTTAGTACAATCATGTAACGATCCTACCTTATTAGGTTCCGATTTATTAGAACAAGACCAGGCAGAAGTTGATTTTGCGGATACTTTTTCCTTATCGGCGAAAACCGAAATTGCAGACTCCGTTTTGGTCTATTTGCCAGGTATTGCCAATCAATCCAATTATCTGTGGGGTAATTACGAAGATCCTTTTTGGGGAAGGTCAGAGGCAGGTATTTATGTGAGGCTTGCCAGCCCTTTTGTCGTTCCTGAATTTGTCAGAGAAACTGTTGATTCAATCGTCCTGTTGCTTCCATATGACTCTGCATCTACTTACGGCGATACAAAACATCCTTTTAAAATGGAAGTTTTGGAATTGGATGAAAACATGGACTCGGAGGCTACCTACTATTCAGATGTCCGGTTTTCTACCAAAAGCCAACTTGCGGCTGAAAGTACTTTTACACCCAATCTGGTGGATTCGGTGAGCGTCATGGAACCTGAAAACGGCAAAATGGTGGATAAAAAACTGAAAAGACATCTGAGAATAAAAATGACGGATGATTTCGTTCAGCGATTTACGAATCCTGCCGACTCCTCCATGTTTTTGAGCGACACTGCTTTGTATGAAAAATTCAAAGGTTTTTATTTGAAAGCAGGAACGCTGACGCCGGGGATGCTGAGCTTTTCTTTGACAGACGATCTTGCGGGATTCAGCGTGTATTACCGAAAAGATACGCTTTCGCGCAGGTATGAATTTAATTTTCAACGGGTAGTAGTTCCCACTTTTGAACATGAATACACAGGCGCTGTTGTTGAGCCGTTTGTCAACGGTCAATCGGGAGATTCACTGATTTTTTTGCAGGGTATGCAGGGCTTGTCTGCAAAAATTATTTTACCCGACCTTTCAGCCTACAAAGATAGAATTGTCCATAAAGCAGAACTTGAATTTACAATTGCCGATTTACCTGGCGACGACCGCTCAAAATATCCTTTGATTGATCAATTGATACTTAGAAAAATACAGGGAGACAGCACTAAGGCGAATATTTTGGACGCAAATTTGGTGCTGGGACGTTATTCTTTAAATGAGTTTAAAATTTATTTCGGCGGCGGCGTTAGTGACGACGCAAAAGCAGGCGTCAAAAAGTATAAAATGAATATTTCCGCTTTTTTGCAGGATTATATTCGTGGAAAAGAAAGCGAAGCACTTTATCTGGAAGTTTATCAACGCTCTCTGAGCGCGAGGAGGGCAGCGCTTTACGGAGCAAAACACACTAAATACCCGGCGAAACTTAAGATTTACTTTACGAGGTCAACTATCTAAAATTTTATCCACCAAAATCAAACAAGATGTGCGGTATCGTAGCATATATTGGCTCCAAAGAAGCATACCCGATTTTAATTAAAGGATTGCAGCGGCTTGAATACAGAGGGTATGACAGCGCCGGAGTGGCTTTATTAAATGGCGATTTTAGCGTTGTAAAAAGAAAAGGAAAAGTTTCTGAATTGGTTGAATTTGCTCAGGCCCGAAAGAAAGACGGTACATCGGGCATCGGGCATACGCGCTGGGCTACTCACGGTAAACCGGACGATATAAATGCACACCCGCATTCATCGGGGAATAAGCGTATAGTGCTGGTACACAATGGAATTATTGAAAATTACGCTACGCTAAAAAAAGCGCTGGAACTGGAAGGACACACATTCGAAAGCCAAACCGATACCGAGGTGTTGGTACACCTTGTCGAAGAAATTCAAAATCGTGAAAAATTGCCCATAGAGGAAGCGGTGAGAGTAGCTTTGACCAAAGTAATTGGTGCTTACGCTATTGTGGTGATGGATAAAAACGATCCCGATAAACTGGTGGCTGCACGAAAACAAAGCCCTTTGGTAATCGGAATCGGCGAACATGAGTTTTTTATTGCCTCCGATGCAACGCCTATTGTCGAACATACCAAACAGGTAATTTATCTCAATGACGGCGAGATAGCCGTAGTAAACCGCAAGGGAGATTTACAAATAAAAACCATTAATGACAACCGTATTCAAACGCCTTTCGTACACGAGTTGGAATTGCAAATTGAGCAGTTGGAAAAAGGCGGCTTTGATTACTTTATGTTAAAAGAAATATACGAACAACCGGCTACCATAGCCGATTGTATGCGTGGGAGACTGAATGCCAGTGAAGGCTGGGTTAAGCTCGGCGGATTGGAAGAATTTAGCGCTAAAATCGCAAAAGCTCAGCGGTTTATTATTGCTGCTTGCGGCACGTCATGGCACTCCGGTCTTATCGGCGAATACTTGCTCGAAGATCTGGCGCGTATTCCGGTCGAAGTAGAGTATGCCTCCGAACTGCGTTACCGAAATCCTATCCTTACTGAAAATGACGTAGTGATAGCCATTTCTCAATCAGGTGAAACGGCAGACACGCTTGCAGCTTTGGAATTGGCAAAAGACAAGGGCGCCTTAATTTATGGTATTGTCAATGTAGTAGGTTCTTCCATCGCGCGGCTTACGCAGGCGGGGTTTTCAAAACACGACAGAACCTAGA
>CALMIT010000082.1 GCA_937864255.1 uncultured Saprospiraceae bacterium | reverse complement strand
TGATTATTGCCCTAATTGCGGCTCCAAAATACACCTGCCATCCAAAGTGGAGGCTTATGAGCCGGCAGGAATTTCCAAAACCATCGAGGATATGCTGGGCGATCTGGGCTACGATGTCCGGCTTTCAAGGCGAGGGCCGAATAACTGGGAATTGCAAAAAGGCAGTGCCAAAATCAACATTTCCTATTATGAAAAAAACGGGCTGATCACAGGCGATGCATTTCTATGCCTGCTACCGCAGGAAAACATCAAGCCTTTGTATGAATACCTGCTGAGGCAGAATTACAAAATTGAGGGATTGACATTCAGCGTAAAAGGGCAGGATATTATATTGTCGTTGCTCATCTATGATCGCTATCTCAATAGTGAAACCGGGCTGAGGTTGTTCAGACATCTTTTTGACAAGGCAGACTATTATGACAATATTTTGATCGAGCAATTTGGTGCGCAGTGGAAACAGGAAGATTAAATTTTTTTAAAAAAATAGGCGTCATGCAACTTTTCAGGAATAGGCGTACCGGTGATTTTTAAAATCATCTAACTCTTTGAAAACCAGCAGTTAATTTTTTATTTACACCCGAATAAAGAATGTTCTAAATTCAACAGACGCCTGTTTTGCAAAATTTTTTTGGGTCGTGTCCGCATATTTTCATTACATAATTAGGCGATAAGGCGACAACGCACGATATTTTTAACATCTTTGCAAAAAATCTTTCACCTTTTATCCTTAACTTTGACGTCTTAAAAAATTTTCCTCTAACTATCAAAACAGATTTTTATTGATTTAACCTTTACAATGCAGATGATTATGAAAAAACTGTTTAAAAACCTTTTGACTGTTTCGCTAGTGGTGCTGAGTGTTTTTGCATTGAACGCTCAGGATATTCACTTTTCCCAGTTTTATCTTTCACCACTAAACCTCAACCCCGCGATGACCGGGGTCATGAATTGTAACGTGCGCCTTTCAGGCAATTACCGCCAGCAATGGTCCAGTGTATTGAAGTCTTACGCGTTTAAAACCTATTCCGCATCCTACGATCAGCGCATTCCGGTAGGTCGTTATGACTACTTTGGTGTAGGAGGTACTTTTTGGGGAGATAAAGCAGGTCGCTCCGACTTTGCTCAGCTTCAAGCCAAATTGTCCGTATCTTACAGCAAGAGAATGGGCGGTTACCGCAAAAAAGCACACTATATGGTAGTGGGCTTGGACGGCGGTATTCTCCAAAGAAGCATTGATTTTCTCAATCTTCAATGGGGTTCACAGCACAACGGCGAAGGCGGGTATGACCCGACCAAGCCTACGTTTGAAAATTTCAACCGGGACAATGTGCTGGTACCTGATCTCTCTGCCGGATTGTTGTGGTTTTCGGTTTTTGACCAAAACAACAACTTTTACCTCGGAGCGGCTTATCATCACCTGAACCGTGCTGATATTTCATTTGACGATCAAAATCCTGATTTGCTTTACAGCAGATTTACCATTCATGCAGGTGGTGAATTTGCTTTGACCGACAGGCTTGGACTGGTTCCCGGTTTCATTACAATGATTCAGGGAAAATCCATGGAAATCAACACTGGTACGAGTTTCCGCTTTCTGTTGAACAAAACCCGTTATGAATATCAGGCACTTCAGTTTGGTATTTGGGCAAGGATAGCCAACAAACTCGAATCAGGCGTTCATACGGATGCCGCTATCCTTTCTACCAGGTTTGATTACAATGATTTTAGTCTGGGATTCAGTTATGACATCAACGTTTCTGACCTGAATCCGGCAAGTAACTCAAACGGAGCTTTTGAATTCGCTTTGATTTACAAAATTTGCGGACCGGAAAAACGTAATGTTTACTGTCCTAACTTCTAAAAATACTATTCAAAAAAGAATAGAAAACCTGCAAGTCCTGACTTGCAGGTTTTTTATTTTAAGCCGCAAACCGAAAATTTAAAATAGCTAAGGCAAAAGCCGATTAAAAATTTTTTACCTTAGCAAAGGGAAAACACATCTGTCACTTAATCTAAAAGGCAAAAAAATGTTTGGAAGCAAAAAAGAACCCAGTTCGCGACCTAATAATATTATCCCTTCAGCTACTTCGCACGCACTTAACAGCATCGTGCAAGGTTCATCTGTAGTAGGCGACATAAGAGCCGACAGTGACATCAGGATAGACGGGATGGTAAAGGGAACTTTAGTGTGCAAAGCAAAGGTCATCATAGGTCCTACAGGAATGATCGAAGGCGAAGTAAAATGCCAAAATGCCGTGATTGAAGGCAGGCTCAAAGGTGTATTGACCGTGGAAGACCTGCTTCATGTCAAAGAAACGGCAGAAATAGACGGTAGAATTACTACCGGAAAAATAATCGTTCAGTCTGGCGCCCTGTTTAATGTAAACTGCCAGATGGGCGCTCATGCAAAAAGTAACGGAGCTATAAAATCCACACAAGAACAAAAACAAGTTGTCCAATCTGCCGTCACAGCCTGATAAATCTTCGGAAAACAGCCCGCCAAAAAGCAAAATGCGCCAAAAAGTGGACGCTTATATGCGTTACTCAGGCATGGCTTTCGAAATGGCGGCTGTTATGGCCATTGCCGTATTTGCAGGTAAAAAAATAGACGACTATTTCGATTCACAAAAGCCTTATTTTACTATTCTGTTTGCTTTGCTCGGTACGGTGGCAGCTTTGTACCTTACTTTGAAGGATATTCTCTTTAAAAAAAAGAATGAAGACAAATAGCTTTTTTTTCTGGCTCACATTACTCACGTTGATTCTCGTTTCCGGGCTGTGGTTTTTGCACTCCCTGAAAGGCTTCGACTACTTTTTTGATTTTTCGATGATATGTCTGGCATTTTTTATTTTTCTGAGCCTGGTTATGTTTTTTTTAGGTAAACGGGCGGCAGCCAGTTCCAATAAAAATCTTTTTACCGCCATCGTCATCTTTTTCGTCTTTGGAAAATTGGTCTTTTCCCTCATCATTCTTCTGACTTACCACAAGTTGGTACAACCCGTCAATGGAAAATTTCTCATTCCTTTTTTTATAATTTACCTTTTTTATACCGTTTTCGAGACCGTTTTTATGATGCGGTTGGGCAAACTGGAATCTAAGCAGTAAATTTCGCCCGCTTATTTTTTAAATTTTCCCTTTTTGTTATGGCTACTTATAAAGTAAAAGTGAACGACCGGCCGGACGTCCCGCTGGAAATTTCAGACATTGAAAAACTGGATTTCATCGAAACCGGCGAAAATCGCCTGCACGTATTGCACAACAATCAATCGTTTGAAGCGGAAATTCTTTCGGTAGGTGTTCAAAATGAAACTGTTGTTTTGCGCGTCAATGGCGAAAAGTTTGTCGTACGTGTCGCCGATCCATACGACCAATTGGTCAATCAAATGGGATTAACCGCCGTCGTACATCATAAAATTAACCAGGTAAAAGCACCCATGCCGGGTCTGGTTTTGGAAATACTGGTGGAGCCGGGGCAGGAAGTTTTGCAGGGCGATTCCCTCATAATTTTGGAAGCGATGAAAATGGAAAACATTATCAAATCACCCGGCGAAGGCAAAATCAAAAGAATAGCCGTGGAAAAAGGGAAGCCCGTGGAAAAGGGCGCTATACTCATAGAACTGGAGTGAGCCGGTTACGTTTTTTTTGAAAAATTCTTACAACATCACAGGATGCCACTGACCAAACCAAAAATTTCAAAGGATATTTTAAAAACCGCCTTCATGCACATGGCTACTGCCAAAATCATGACGGAGGTTTATGAAGATAATTTCAAATTCGTGTCCAAATATGTCCACGCCACTTCGCGCGGACACGAAGCCATTCAAATCGCCTGCGGCTTGCAATTACACCCGCAAGACTATCTTTCGCTTTATTACCGCGACGATTCATTTTTGTTGAGTATCGGCATGCAGCCTTACGAATTAATGCTGCAATTGATGGCGAAACGCGACGATCCTTTCAGCGGCGGGCGCACTTATTATTGTCACCCCAGCCTTCGCGACGACGATAAGCCGAAAATCCCGCACCAATCTTCCGCCACCGGTATGCAGGCTATCCCGACCACCGGCATTGCGATGGGTTTGCAATACAAAGAAAAAACGGGCATGGCTACCAAATTGGAAAAAGAAGCGGTGGTGGTTTGCTCTTTGGGCGACGCTTCGGTCACTGAGGGCGAGGTAGCGGAGGCTTTTCAAATGGCTGCTTTGAAACAGTTTCCGATTCTTTATTTGATTCAGGACAACGACTGGGATATCA
>CALMIT010000081.1 GCA_937864255.1 uncultured Saprospiraceae bacterium | reverse complement strand
ACGACCGTTATTACGATTTGGGCTCCGAGTCGGAAAGACTGCTCCGTCTCGTGGAGGTGGACAACAAAGAATACCGCGCTACATTTTCTACCTATTTGAATAAAAAATTCAACGCGCGCCTCACAGGCCGGGCGGGCTTTTTAATCGAAGAATATTTTTACAATCTCAACACCCGCAGCCGCGACAATGAGCCGGATCGCGACGGCGACGGCGAACCTGACTGGCGCACGGCCTACCAGTTTGATGAGCACACGCCGCTGTTGCAGGCTTTTGTACAAACACAGTATAAAATCAGTCCGAAATGGACGCTTAACACCGGATTACACGCGCAATATCTCGACCTGAATGAAACTTTTGCGCTCGAACCGCGCGTGGCTGTCAACTGGAATTTTGCACCTTCCAACACGCTGACGCTCGGCTACGGAATGCACCAGCAAGTGCAACCGCTGCCGCTCCTCCTGCTCGAATCTGTCAACGACGCGGGCGAAACGCTGCGTTCAAATTTTGACCTCGGATTTACGCGTAGCCAGCACATGGTGCTCGGCTACGATGTAAAACTCGGCAATGACTGGCGCGGAAAAGCCGAACTGTATTACCAGGCGGTGGACAATGTGCCGGTGGAATCCACGTCCGGAAGCTTTTCCATCCTCAATGTGGGCGCCGACTTTGCCTTCCCCGACGACAAGGTAAATCTGGTCAACGAAGGTACCGGCAACAATTACGGACTGGAATTGACTTTGGAAAAATTCTTCAGCAGGGGTTATTATGCGCTGGTCACTGCGTCCGTTTACGACAGCAATTACAAAGGCAGCGACGGCGTGGAGCGCAATACTGCTTTTAACAACGGCTACGTGTTTAATGTGCTGGCGGGCAAGGAAATCAAAATCGGCAAAGACAAACGCCACGCGCTCACTTTTGATACAAAATTGACTACGGCCGGCGGCAGGTATTACACGCCGGTGGATTTGGAATTGTCGCAAATGGCGGGGCAGGAAGTGCCCGACGAAGCACGCGCATTTAGCGAACAATACGATCCTTATTTTCGCTGGGACGTAAAATTCGGCGTACGGCTCAACAGCAAAAAGCGCAAGTTGTCGCACCAGTTTTACTTTGATATTCAAAATGTTACGAACAATGAGAATATCTTTGCCCGGCGCTACAACCGCCGCACCAATGCGGTGAACGAAGTGTATCAAATCGGCTTTTTCCCGGACTTTATGTACCGCGTCCAGTTTTAATAATTTGAATTTGCAGATGCAAAAAACAAAAGAATATTTAGGTTTCGACGACCGCTGGTTTTGGCTGATCGGGGCGCCCGTGATAGGTTTTTCGATGCCGTTTTTGTTTTTCAATGCAAATCTGAACGATAGTTTTGAGCAGCTTTTGCTGGGCTGGCTGGTGAGTTTTACAATGACGATTTTGTACTGGACGGGGGCGCGGGTTCTGATTATTTTTTTCAGAAAAAAATATCCCGAATTTTCCAAAACAGGAAAAAGAATTGCCTGGCAAGCGCTGTCCGTCGTGAGTTACGCCATCGTCGTGGATCTCATCATGAGTTTCACTTTGATCATCTGGCTGCTGCCCGAAAAATGCAAAACGACCTCCGCGCTGGCGGGCACTTATTTACTCATATTTTTCATCCTGACGGTGTACGAGGCGATTTATCTGTACTATCAGTGGCGCAAAGCGCTCATCGAGCAGGAGCGGGTGAAGCAGGAACACATCCGCTCCCAACTCGAAGGGCTGCGCAACCAGATCAATCCGCACTTTTTGTTCAATAGCCTGAACACCCTGATGAGCATCGTGACGGAAGATCAAAACCTGGCAGTCAGTTACTTGCAAAAACTCTCAAAGGTATTTCGCTACGTACTCGAAAGCCGCGACGAACAACTCATCGCCCTCGAAACCGAACTTGATTTTATTGAAAATTACATTTTTTTGCAAAAGGAGCGCTTTCGCGAAAATCTGCAGGTGAAAATGGACATACCCGAAAAGGCGCTGCCGCTGAAAATAGTGCCGCTTTCGCTGCAAATTCTTTTTGAAAATGTAATCAAACACAATGTGATTTCGGAGAAAAAACCGCTGACCATCGAGGTGTTTGAAAAAGATGGAAAACTGGTGGTGCGCAACAACCTGCAACGCAAAAATCAGGTGATGCATTCCACCAAAGTAGGACTGGATAATATCCGCCGCCGCTACCAGTTTTTTTCGGAAGAAAGAGTGGAAGTGAGCGAAGACGGGCAATTTTTTACCGTCGCCATCCCGCTCCTGAAAATCTAAATGCTTAAAATTTAAAATCTATTCAGCCTTAAAATTGTCTGTCCAAAATGCGCTGCCTGATCATCGAAGACGAATAC
>CALMIT010000080.1 GCA_937864255.1 uncultured Saprospiraceae bacterium | reverse complement strand
GTAGCCAATATCCGGGGAATTAAAATCGCTTACCCCAGCAACGGCGCCGATTTGAAAGGGCTGATGAAAGCGGCTTATTATGACCCGAATCCGGTCATAATTTTTGAACATAAAGGACTTTATTGGTCAAAAGTGCGGGGTACGGAAGCTGCCCGCACGATCATGCCCGCCGAGGATTATGTTCTTCCTTTCGGAAAAGGGCGGGTGGTGCAGGAAGCCGGCAAAAATGCGGCAGAAAAAGGGCAGTCCTTGCTCGTGGTTACTTACGGCATGGGCGTGCATTGGGCTTTAAATGCCGCTAAAAAATTTCCCGGGCAGGTGGAAATTTTTGACCTGCGCACCATTTTCCCGCTGGATGAAGAGACTATGTTTGAACTTTCCAAAAAACACGGAAGAATACTTGTCGTGACCGAAGAAGCAGTGAATAACAGCTTCGCCCAAAGTCTGGCGGCACGCATCCAGGAACACTGCTTTGAATGGCTGGACGCGCCGGTGCGCACCGTCGGCTCGGAAAATATGCCGGCCATCCCGCTCAACGAAACGCTCGAACGCACCATGATACCCAGCATAGAAAAAGTGGAAAAAGCAATTGCTGATTTGCTGGCGTGGTAATTTTCGCATTATAGAACGCAAGCCAGGTACTATTTTTTGAGATTATCCCGAAGGTATCGGTGCGCATTTCCTATTTTTAAAACTCTTTTTCAGTAAAATCCTAAAATCGCCTGACCATGAAAAAAGTCCTTTTCCTGTTTTTAGTCTGTTTCGGTTTTTTACAAACCGTTGAAAGCCAGGTGGATGCGCGGATGGTTCAATATCCCGACGTTTCTGCTACCCAAATTATTTTCACCTACGCCGGCGATCTTTGGCTGGTTCCGAAAACCGGCGGCACGGCTGTGAGACTAAGTTCGCCCGTCGGCACCGAGTATTTTGGGAAGTTTTCGCCGGACGGAAAATCTATCGCTTACAATGCAAATTACGACGGCACCACCAGCATTTTTGTCATTCCTGCCGGCGGCGGTAATCCGGTCGCGGTTACCAATCACGGGATGGCGGATTTGCTGATGGACTGGTATCCCGACGGAGAGTCACTGCTTTTTTCCTCCTCGCGCGAGAGCGGCAAACAGCGTTTCAGCCAGTTTTATAAAGTTTCAAAAAATGGCGGCTTGCCACAAAAATTGCCGCTTGCTTACGGCGAGTTTGCCTCCATTTCGCCCGATGGAAAGCAGATCGCTTTCACGCCAAAAACCCGCGTTTTCCGCACCTGGAAACGCTATCGCGGTGGTATGGCGGCTGATATTTTCACTTTCGATTTGCAAAGTTTTGTTTCCGCCAATATTTCTGCCAACGACGCCAACGACGAAATTCCGATGTGGCACGGCAACACGATTTATTTTCTTTCCGACCGAGGCGCGGAAAAAAGAGCCAACATTTGGGCTTATGATTTGAAAAGTAAACAGACCCGCCAAATCACCAATTTTAAAGACGAAGACGTTTATTTTCCTTCCTTGGGTCCGTCAGATATAGTTTTTACGGCGGGTGGCAAAATGTACCTGCTCGACCTTTCTACGGAAAAATATAAAGAGGTGGAAGTGAAAGTGGTGACCGACGCCATCGCGCTCCAGCCCAAACCTGTCAAGGTGAAAAAATATATGGCCAGCGGTTCTATTTCACCGGACGGAAAGCGGGCTGTTTTGGAAGCGCGCGGCGAGTTGTTTTCTTTGCCTGCCGAACACGGATTTGTAAAAAATCTGACTCAATCGAGCGGTTTTGCGGAGCGCTTTCCTGCCTGGTCGCCCGATGGTAAAATGATCGCTTATTGGACGGATAAAAAAGGCGAATACGAACTGGCGGTGCGCGACATGGAAAAGGGTGGCGCGGAAACCATTCTGACCAATTACGGACCCGGTTTCCGGTACAAGCTTTTTTGGTCGCCTGACAGCAAAAAAATAGCTTTTATTGACCAGACGATGCGCGTGCGCTACTACGATTTTCAGACTAAAAAAACTACCGACATGGACAAGGCGCTGTATTATTTTGAAGGCTCTTTGCAGGGTTTTTCGGCAAGCTGGTCGCCCGACAGCCGCTGGGTCGCTTACACGGTCGATCACAGCAATGGTCACCAGATAATTTGTATTTATGATACGAAAGAAGGAAAGCGCCACCAGGTGACGAGTGGTTTTTACAGCGAGCAAATTCCGGTTTTTGACCCGGAAGGAAATTATTTGTACTTCAGCACCAATCGAAATTTCCAGCCGGTGTATTCTGATTTTGAAAACAGTTTTATATACCCGAATACCACGCATTTGGCGGCTCTGTGCCTGCGAAAAGACGTGGCGTCGCCCCTCGCTGCCCGCAATGACGCGGTAGATTTGAAAAAAGAGGACGATAAGAAAAAGACGGAGGAGCAAAAAAGTGATGACAAAAAGAAAGACAACAATAAAAAAGACGGAGATAAAGAAGCAGACAAAAAGGAAACTGACGAAAAGCCCGTGGAGGTAAAAATTGATTTTGACGATATAGAAAGCCGCATCGTCGTGCTGCCCGCCAAACCTGGCAACATGGGTACATTGGCAGCGGTGAAAGGTAAAATCATTTACCACCGCATACCGAATACCGGCAGCGGCGAAGAAGCACAACCAATCATAATTTACGACCTGAAAGAGCGCGAAGAAAAGACCCTGCTCGGCGATGCCGATTTTTTTGAAGTAGCTGCAAACGGCGAGAAAATTTTGGTAGCAAAAAGAGACGACGTGGCTATTTTAAAAGTGGAGCCCGATCAAAAAATGGAAAAAATGTTACCCACCGACGACATGGAAGCTTTGATCGATCCGCGGGCAGAGTGGCGGCAGATTTTTACCGATGCCTGGCGCTTTGAGCGGGACTTTTTTTACGATAAAAATATGCACGGACTGGATTGGAATGCAGTGCGTGAAAAATATGGAAAATTGCTGAATGAAGCTGTGGTACGCAATGACGTCAATTTTCTGATAGGCGAAATGATAGGCGAACTAAATGCTTCGCACACCTACCGCGGCGGCGGTGATATGGAGCAAGCGACGAGACGCCCGGTGGGTTACCTCGGTGTGGATTGGGCGGTGAAAAACGGCAAATATCAAATTGCGAAAATTATCCGTCCGGCAACTTGGGAAACGGAAGTGCGCTCACCGCTGGACCAGCCGGGTATTGACGTAAAAGAAGGCGATTATGTGCTCGAAGTAAACGGCATGAAACTATCACCGGAGCAGGATCCCTGGTTTTATTTTGCCGGTTTGGCAGGTAAAACGGTCGAACTTATGGTGAACCGATACGAAGTTGCGGATAGTGCAAAACAGGTCATCGTCACCTTGCTGGACGACGAGACCCGCCTGCGCAATCTCGCCTGGATAGAATCAAATCGCCGGGAAGTGGAAAAAGCCAGCAGCGGAAAGATCGGCTACATTTATGTGCCGAGTACGGGACGCGACGGGCAGGGCGAGTTGGTGCGCCAATTTTACGCGCAGTTTGATAAAGAAGGGCTGATTGTTGACGAGCGCTGGAATAACGGCGGGCAGATTCCTGATCGTTTTATAGAACTTTTGAATCGCCAGCCGCTGGCATTTTGGGCGGTGCGCGACGGCAATACCTGGCAATGGCCACCTGTTGCCAATTTTGGTACAAAAGTGATGCTGATCAACGGCTGGAGCGGTAGCGGCGGCGATGCTTTTCCGGATTATTTCCGCAAAAGCGGCACAGGCAAACTTATCGGTACGCGCGCCTGGGGCGGCTTGATTGGCTTGTCCGGTTCGCCGGATTTGATTGATGGCGGCGGCGTGACCGTGCCGACTTTCAGAATGTACGATCCGGATGGAAAGTGGTTTAAAGAAGGACACGGCGTGGACCCGGATATCGAAGTGCCCGAAGACCCGACCGCCCTTGCCAAAGGAACCGACCCGCAACTCCAGCGCGCTATTCAGGAAGTAATGAAAGGTATTCAAAATCAAAAACCGCTGATACCGGCGCGACCCGCCGCCGAAAACAGAAATTAAAAATAAAAAACCCTTCATGCCTCTTTTTTGTGTGAAGGGTTTTTTATTCAAGAAAAAATGACTAAATTTGTCATGAAAAAATAAGTCAAAAATGAATCAACTAAATCAATACCTGAAAAATGCCCGGCAGCAATTAGACCTGAAAATCAGGGAAGTCGCTTCCGAAACAGGCATTGATCAGGCATTGATCAGCAAATATGAAAGCGGAACAAGAATACCGAGCGAGGAGCATATCGCTGCTCTGTCGCGCATGTACAAAGAAGATACTTACACCCTGCGCACGCTTTGGTTGGCAGAGCGGGTTTTGGGTTTGATAAGCGACGAGCAGGTAGCGGGAGCCGTTTTGGCAGTTGCCGAAAGCAGAATCGAATATTTACACAGTAAAAAATCGTTGGAAGTGCCTGCATTTTCCAAAAAGTTGGAAAAAAAATTGGAAAATATTGATGCTTTAAAAGCAGAATGGCAGCGTAAAAAACCTCTCAATACCACCCAACTGGAGAAAATGAGGGAGTTTTTTAAAATAGAATATACTTACGAAAGCAACCGCATAGAAGGAAATACGCTGACTTTGCAGGAAACGAACCTGGTAGTGAACGAGGGCTTGACCATCAGCGGAAAATCCATGAAAGAGCACCTCGAAGCAGTGAATCATGCAGAAGCGGTAGATTTTGTCATGGAACTTGCCGGAGGCAAATCGCCCGTCAACAGGCGGAATTTGCTGGATTTGCATACGCTGATATTGAAATCTATTGATCGCGAAAACGCCGGGCGATACAGGAGCGTACCCGTGCGCATCAGCGGGAGCCGCCATTTGCCGCCGGAGCCTTTTCATCTGGAAAAATTAATGGAGGATTATTTCCTTCATTTCAAAAAGCAGGAACATT
>CALMIT010000079.1 GCA_937864255.1 uncultured Saprospiraceae bacterium | reverse complement strand
CTGCCTTCGTCTGCACAATGGCTTCTAAACGTCCGGTTAAGGTTGCTCCCGGCAACACATTATTCACTGTAATGCCAAAAGGAGCTAATTCTACTGAAAGTGTTTTTGCCCAGTTGGCTACCGCGCCGCGCACGGTGTTGGACACGCCGAGATTTTCCAAAGGTTGTTTTACGGAGGTGGAAATGATATTAATGATGCGACCGTAGCCCTCGGCTTTCATGCCTTTCAAGACCAATTTGGTTAATAAATGATTGCAAACCAGATGATTGTGAAAAGCCTGTACAAATTCTTCCTCCTCGGCGTCGGGCAAAGGTCCGCCGGCAGGTCCACCCGTATTATTGACCAAAATGTGGATGTTTTTTACGGACAACAAACCGGTCACTTTCCTTTTTAAATCTGCGCTGTCGGTAAAATCAGCCACGAGAAAGTCGTGGTGCTGTCCCATTGTGTTGTCCAAAATCTTTTTGACTTCGGCCAGTTTTTCGCCCGTACGCGCCACCAAAGTGACATTAGCGCCCAGCCTGGCGATTTCGATGGCGCAGGCTTTGCCGATGCCTTTGCTGCTACCGCACACCAGTGCATTTTTTCCTTTTAAATTCAGGTCCATTTTTACAATTAATTGCTAAAAAAATGCTTCTCTTTGCTGTCGGGTCAAAAAATACTGCCTAATTTTAACAGCCCGAAGCGGTTGTAAAACTTCAAAAGTTTTTTCATCTATGGTAACTTTTGAGCGGCGGATTTGACATTTTTTTAAAATTTTTCCATCCGTAAAAATCAACCTTAAAAGCTTTTCATAAAAAATTTGAAAAATATGGCTATCAGCAAACCCTTTAATGTAAAAAAATGGATCGAGGATAATCGTCATTTGCTCAAACCACCCGTCGGCAATCAGCAGATTTATCGCGACAACGACGACTACATCGTCATGGTGGTGGGCGGTCCGAACGGCAGAAAAGACTACCACTGGGAAGACGGCGAAGAGTTGTTTTTTCAACTGGAAGGCGACGTTCATGTCAATATCATTAACGAAGACGGCAAACCGGAACGCATAGATATCCGCGAGGGCGAAATGTTCCTGCTGCCGCCGCGCATTCCGCATTCGCCGCAGCGCCCGGCCAACACGGTAGGCATCGTGATCGAGCGCTACCGCAATCCCGGCGAAACGGACAAGCTGATGTGGTTTTGCGACAATTGTCATGAAAAACTGCACGAAGCCTCCTTCGCTCTGAAAGACATCACCACGCAAATCAAAGGCGCCATTCACGATTTCATGGAATCCGAAGACCTGCGCACCTGCAAAAAATGCGGCGCTGTGATGGAGAAAATGTAGATCGGTCTTTGGTCTTTAGATTTTGGTCTTTGGGAAAATTTGTCCGGTTGCGTTTCAATGTTTTTGTTTTCATTTGACACCTGTCATTCCATTGCATGATTTATTTTGCTTCTGATTTTCATTTGGGCATAGACGCGCGGTTGAGCAGCAGCGAGCGGGAGCGGCAGGTAGTGCGCTGGCTGGATTTTATAAAAAATGACGCGCAGGAAATTTACCTGGTAGGCGATGTTTTTGATTTTTGGTTTGAGTACAACACCGTGATACCAAAAGGCTATTCGCGCCTGCTGGGAAAATTGTCGGAACTGCGCGACGGCGGGCTGCCGATTTATTTTTTCACCGGCAATCACGATATGTGGATGTTCCGGTACTTTGAAAATGAAATGGGCATCCCAATTTACCGCCAACCCATCGAAAGAGAATTGCTCGGTAAAAAATTTATCATCGGCCACGGCGACGGACTTGGTCCCGGCGATCACGGCTACAAATTCATCAAAAAAGTTTTTGCCAACCCGGTTTGCCAGTGGCTCTTTGAGCGCCTGCACCCGAATTTTGGCATCTGGCTGGCGCATTATTGGTCGGGCAAAAGCCGGTCTGTCAATGTAAATGATGCGTATTTTTTGGGACCGGAAAAGGAGTGGCTCGTCGCTTACTGCGAACAAAAAGTGGCGCAGGGAACGGAGCCTGATTTCTTTGTTTTCGGGCACCGGCACCTGCCGATTGATTACACGCTAAAAAACGGGCGCAGCCGTTATATCAACCTCGGCGAATGGATGTACGCCAATTCTTACGCCGTTTTTGACGGCAATGATTTGCAAATCAAATTTTTTGAAAATCCTGATGGGAAAATTTTTGGGCGCTGATTTTTGTAAAAAAACGGGCTGCCGGCGGGCGGCAGTTTTTGTGCTTTTCTCTTTTGTTTTCACGCTTTTGAGCGCTCAAAACGACACGGTTGTTTTAAAAAAAATCCGCACGATTCCGCTTGCCGCAAGAATCATTTCGGTCGATCCTTTTGAAAATATTTTTATCGTCACGCCAGAAAATGAAATCGTCAAATACGACGCCGGGGGGCGCGAGCAATTTCGCTACTCCAACAACCGGCTGGGCGAAATTTCCATTTTCGACGCCACCAGTCCTTTTAATTTGCTGGCGTTTTTTTCAGAATTCAACCTCGTACAAACTTTCGACCGCACGCTTTCGCCGACCGGCGAGTTCAGGCTTTTTGAAGCCGGCATCGCGCAGTCCGGCGCTATTTCCATTTCGTCCGACAATAATATCTGGCTTTTTGACGAGGCAAATTTTTCACTCAAAAAATTGGATAAAGAAGGCAGGTTGCTGCTGGAAAGCGGCAACCTGAATTTGATTTTGGGGCATCCCATCCAACCCGTTTTCGTCGCTGAAAGAGACAATTTTGTGTATCTCTGGGGACCGGCAGACGGGCTGTATGTGTTCGATATTTTTGCAAAATTCATCCGTCGCCTGCCCACGCCGGAAGGCGCGCAGTCGCCTTTTCTTTTTCAGAATTATTTTTGTCATTACCGCCCCGGCGGAGCGATTTTTTGCGAAGAAGCGGCACCGCCGTTTTCTTCATTTTCCATTCCACAGAAAAATGCGCCGGCATTTTCCTCCGGCCTGCAAATGCAAGGAAACCGTGTTTTCCTCTCTTCAAAAACGGGCCTGGAAATTTTTGAAATCGTCAAAAAATGAAAATGCCCGCGTCGGTCGGACGCAGGCATTTTGAGATAATTTTTCCACCGTTTTTTAAACGGTCATAATCTCTTTCTCCTTGGTTTCCAGCAGTTTATCCACTTTTTCGGAATATTGATTGGTCATGTCCTGCACTTCTGCTTCGCGGCGTTTGCCCATATCTTCCGGGTAACCGTCCTTCACTGTTTTTTTTATAAAATCCATCGCCTTATGGCGCACGTTGCGAATGCTGACTTTGGCTTGTTCGCCCAGATTTTTGGACATTTTCACCATG